>NZ_CAWLMI010000097.1:0-27561 GCF_963862045.1 Aeromonas sp. 159
ACAGGCTCAGGTGCGTTATGGCATTCAGGGCAGCTCCACCGTTCTGGTATGGTTGCGTAAACATGGTCGGCAAGATTGGAGCCAGGGGGCTTCTGTACGCGCCGGCAGGAGCATCACCATGCCTGACCCCGACAACCAGGCGCCCGAACAGCGCATCAAGGAACTCGAGCAGCAGCTGGCGCTGATGAGCCAGAAGGCCCAGTTCTTTGAGGCCGTCGTCGATGTACTGAAGAATGACTACGGCGTCTCCATCGTAAAAATGCGACCCGGCAAGTCCTCTCGCAGCGGCAAGTCGAGAGGCCGACCATTGTCAGGGCTTGCCTGTTTCTGGGGATAAGCCGGCAGGCTTACTACAAGCGCAATCGGGTCGCCGACGAGCGCCATGCTCAGGGATTGCAGGTGGTGCGCTTTGTGCGTCAAGTTCGACTGCGACAACCTCGGGTGGGCACTCGCAAGCTGCATTATCTGCTGCAGGGTCAGGATGATGACGGGCTCAAGGTCGGGCGGGACAGGCTGTTTCAGATATTGGCCGAGCACCGCCTGCTGGTGCAGCCCAGACGGGCGTATCACAAGACCACTCACAGTTTTCACCGTTTCTACCGTCATCCCAACTTGCTCAAGGCGGGGCCAGAGCAGGTCACACCGGTGGCCCCGGAGCAGGTCTGGGTCGCAGATATCACCTATCTGCCAGCCAGGAGCGGGCCACTGTACCTGAGCCTGGTGACGGATGCCTACTCACGCAAGATAGTGGGCCATCACGTACACGAAGGGATGCACGCCGAATCGGTGGCGATGGCGTTCAAGAAAGCACTGAAGCAACGACGTGGCAGCGGTGAACTCATCCATCACTCGGACCGCGGCGTGCAGTATTGTTCTGGGCTGTATCAGTCACTACATGAACGGTACGGGGTGAAATGCTCGATGACGGATGGGTATGACTGTTACCAGAATGCGTTGGCGGAGCGGGTGAACGGGATTTTGAAAGGAGAGTTATTGTTGCAAAGCCCGCAAGATTTAACGCAAGCGCGGGAAATGGTGCGTGAAGCAGTGGATATTTACAACGCGGAGCGGCCGCATCATGCGTTGAAATACAGACCCCCCGATGCGGTACATCGGGGGGTCTGAGTAGAGAAATGCTAGTTGAAAATGTGTAAACCTATTTCAGGACTAGACAGTAGTCTGCTTTATCAGAGCATTTTGCTCATGATGACCAGGTTGTGGGGTAGCACAGCGCCATCGCTAGCTGTGCGGTGACGCAACGCTGGCACTATGTGGTGAATGGTCTGGAAGCCCAGTTTGGCATAGAAGGGCTCGGCGGTCTGGGTACCGAGATTGACCTCGTAAACCCCTTGCTGCGTCAGGTACTCCAGCACGGTATTGGCGAGCAGGGTGCCGGTTCTTGCGGGTTGCCCAGGTTGCACCACCACAGTGCCAATATAGGCGTAACGCCGCTTATCCTGAGTCCAGATTGATCCGGACATGCCGCCCTGCAGCTCACCATGCTCATCGCGCAACATCAACACAAAGGTCGGCCAGATCTTGGGGTCCTGCTCATTGACGGCCTCGATATAGAGGGTTTTGCCTGCCGGATTAGCACCATAATCCAATCTGAAGATTGCCGTGTGATCCGGACCTGCGGGCATATGAACCGCTTCATGCAGATAGTCACGCTCGACCAGTGGGGTGTGCACCTGAGGGTAAGTGGTGAGTATCACCACCTCATTGATGAGGTGACCCTGTTGCTGCTGTTCCAGGATCAGCTGATCCAGATAATCGAGCGGAGCGGTGAGAAAGCTCGCTTCCGGGTAGTGGACGATTACGTTCTGGTTGAAGCCAAACTCCTGCTCACGCTGTTGTAGTAGGGCAAATAGCATCAGCTGTCGTTCGCTCAGTTTATCGGGGGAGCTGTTGTCCGGCTGGTACAGTTCGAGCGGATTATGTCGAGTGGTCATTGTTTCTCCAGAGAGTAAGGAGCGGGGATGATAGCACAGACGGCCCAGCCGGATGCCGCCCGACGTTCCACGTGAAACACTGGCAGTTGAAAGGATGGGCGAGCGGGCTGAAATAAAGAAAATGCCGAATTTGATGTTCGGCATTTTGATGATGAGTTCACTTGCACAGAGCTGATTCTTTATATGCAGTGTGCTATGGAAGAGTTAATAGTTTTTATGCTGTGACATGAACTGTTGAAGCATTTTACCTACCAGTTCCGGCGATTCTTGATGAGCTGAGTGAGCCGCGAGTGGAATATTGGCAAAACTGGAATCTGCGATTTTTGCTTTTAAAACCACAGACTCCTCAAGCGAAAATATGACATCGTTATCACCCCTCATGATTAATGTCGGACAACGAATTTTTTCAACCAGGTTACTCGGGTAGCCAGATGGTGTTGTATCAAGCCAAACAGCCTTTACCGCATCGACCAGTTTTGGGAAATCAGGCTCGGGATTTGACACCTTATATAGCGCGACATCATCGGCAAACTTTGAAATCCAAAAGTCTGCTGTTAAGCCGCTTAGCAACCCGAGTGATGGATCATCAGGCTCTAATCGCCACGTTGCACCAAGTGTAACCAAACAAGAAACGCTATCGGGTTCTTGTACGGCTAGTCGATAACCTACGATACCACCATCACTAAAGCCAAATATTGAATATTTATCAACGCCCAGATAGTCGAGGAGTGTTTGGATATCTTGCTGATACTGCAAGTAACTCAATGGCTTACTACCTAGAGGGGATTTTCCATGGCCACGGAAATCTACACTGATCAACTGATAATCCATGGCAACATATCTTTGAATGGGTATTAGTTCATTAAGGGAACCAAGGCCACCATGAAGCATCAATAAAGGCTCACCATCAGGATTACCCGAAAGTTCGTAATACAACTCAACACCGTTGACGCCGATATAACCACTTTTATTGTTCATGTTTTTGAGCAACCTCGTTTCGATGTATATGACCTAACAGATGAAATAGCACATCTGCGCCGACCCCCTCAGGATGGCGCTACCTGCTGTCAGTTTCTGTCAGCAATGAATTTCGGCTGCGGGATTTGCTGGGTGGTGCGCCACTCCTTCAGCAGGCTCTCTCTGCTTTTGGGATAGCGGCAATCTTGCGGCTGCATCCGGGTGATGCGATCGACCCGAAAGTGGCGAAAGCCCTGACGCAGTTCGCACCAGGCTACCAGCACCCGCACCTGTTCGAAGTAGCCGAGGGCAAAGGGCCAGACGGTACGCTCAGAGGCCTCATCCTTGAGGTCCCGATAGATCAGGGTCACCTTGCGTTGCTGGCGGATGGCGCTGCGCAGCGGGGCTTCATCGGTGAGGCTGTCGTTGCGTGAGGTACCGATCAGCAGGGCATTGCTCTGGAGCTGCTGGCGATAGTCGGCGGGCAGCACGGCTTCTATCTTGGCCAGCGCACTGCTGGCCGATGCACTCAAGGCTCCATCACCGTGGGCGACGACCCAACGCGACCCCAGCACCAGCGCATCCAGCTCCTCTTCACTGAACATCAATGGTGGCAGCATGAAGCCGGGACGCAGCACATAGCCGATCCCGGGTTCACCCTCGATATGGGCACCTTGCGCCTGCAAGGTGGCGATATCCCGATAGAGGGTGCGCAGGCTGATGCCAAGCTGGCTGGCCAGCTCCGCGCCTGTGATGGCGTAGCGGTGGCCGCGCAGCAGCTGGAGCAGGGCCAGCAGGCGTTCGGAACGGGACATGGTATGACTCCTCGGGGTCTCTGGTTAGCCTGCCATAGCGGAGTGAGCGGGTACAGCGGGCATCATCAGGAGTTCTGGCCACGAAAAGATCGTCGCCACTCGCTGGGGGAGATGGCAAAGCGGGCGCGGAAGTGATTGCGCAGGGAGGTGGCACTCTTGAAGCCGACCAGCTCGGCGATGCGGTCGATGGAATGGCCGCTTACCTCCAGCAGCTCCTGACTGCGCCTGAGCCGTTCCGCCAGCAGCCATTCACCCACCGAGAGGCCGGTAGCCTGATGAAAACGGCGGGTAAAGGTGCGGCGGCTCATCAGGGTGTGGGCCGCCAGAGAATCCAGGGTATGAGGGGCGGCCAAATGGGCACGCAAGTGATCGAGCAACTGGTTCATCCGGACATCGCGGGTGGAGGCGGGCACCGGCTGCTCGATAAACTGGGCCTGCCCCCCTTCCCGGTGAGGCGGGATCACTAGCCTCCGTGCCACCTTGTTGGCGATGGCCGATCCGTGGTACTGGCGTACCAGATAGAGGCAGCAGTCCAGCCCGGCGGCAGTGCCTGCCGAGGTGACAAGCCCCTCGTCATCCACATAGAGGGCGTTGGTATCGAGCTGCACGCAGGGAAAGCGGTGGCAGAAATCCTGCTCGTACTCCCAGTGGGTCGATGCCTTGCGACCATTGAGCAGCCCGGCGTAGGCGAGCACATAGGTACCGAGGCAGAGCCCGACCAGCCGGGCACCTCTGGCTCTGGCGGCAATCAGGGCATCGAGCAGCGCTGCTGGTGGCCGTGCTGCCGGGTCGTGCCAGAAGGGGATGACGATGATCTCCGCCTCGGCCAGCACCTCCAGCCCATGAGGAGCCTGAATGGTGAAGCCTTGCGCTGAGTGTGAATGAGGGTTGCCATCGCCGCAGCAGATCTTGAGCTCGAACAGCGGTTGGCCCGGCAGAATATCGCCGAAGATGAGGCAGGGGACGGCGCAGTGAAAAGGGCTGAAGTGATCGAAGGTCACCACGGCAACGATCGGGGTGGTCATGGTGTTGGCTCCTCTCTGCGCGCAGACCCCTCATCATAAGCGTCTGGCAGTGAAAGCCGAAGGGCCATCTCTGGCATGGCCCTCCTGCGGGTCACAGCGATATCGCCTCGCCATCTTCCGGCACCCGTACCCGATCCGTCATGCCCCGTTTCGTCAGATAGTCGCGCAGCTCCTGGCGTGACAGCACTGCGTGGTTGACCGCCTCCATATGGCTGGCGATCAGCGTGGCTTGCGGTGCGGCCTGATAAACGGCGGCGACATCCTCCTTGCCCATGATGATGGAACCGAGTCCGGGCACCTGTGCATCGCCGCAGTTGAGGATGATGACCTCGGGCTGATGCTGTTGCAGGGCTTGCTCGACCCGGGGATGCCAGATGGTATCACCGGCCAGATAGAGGCACTGCTCAACGGGGTGGGAGAAGACCACACCGCACACTTCTCCCATGCGCTCGCCCAGTACCGCCATCAACTGGTCGCTGCCGTGCTGGCCACCGGTCTGCTGCAGGCGAATGCCGGCAAACTCGGGCTGGTCGCTCAGCAGGCGCACATCCTCAAATCCACTGGCACGAATGGCATCGGCATCTTTCTGATGTTGCACCAAGAGCGGCAGATGCTTGGGGATTAGCTCTCTGGCGGCATCATCCCAGTGGTCGGGATGGTCGTGGGTGACGATAACGGCATCCACATCGACCAGCTCATCGATCGGTAGCGGCAGCTCGACCAGCGGATTGCGCAGCTGGCTGTTGGCGGTGCCCTCAAAGCCGGGGAAAGCCCCCCTGGCCGAGAGCATGGGGTCGATCAGAAAGCGGGTGCCGGCATAGTCGAGCAGCAAGGTGGCGTTGCGAACCTGGGTAATCTTCATGGGATGGCTCCATGTTGGCTGGTGGATATGCAACCAATTATGGGAGACGGAGCGAGTTGCCATCAGTGGCCCACGGGTCGATTATCATCACTATCGGGCCAACAGGTTGATGTTCTACAGGTCGGCGCGGCCATTTAAAAAATTTGAAAAAATCCCCTTGAAAGGAAAAAGTGAGCCCCTATATAGGTAACAAGGCCGGAACGCTCGACAGAGGTTTCGACCAGGCGCCCGTCCACCAGGAGGGCAAACAATCGGTTATCGCTCAAAAGAGGATAATACTATGCGTTCTATCGACTTTTCTCCGCTCTATCGTTCTGCCATCGGTTTCGATCGTCTGGCCAATCTCATCGAATCTGCCGCCAGCAATGGCAATGCCGGTTATCCCCCCTACAACATCGAACAGCTGGGTGACAGCGACTACCGCATCAGCATGGCGGTGGCGGGCTTTACCCAGGAAGAGCTGGAGCTGAGCTTCCAGGAGAATCTGCTGACGGTGAAGGGCAACAAGCAGGCCGATACCGAGCGTAACTACCTCTATCAAGGCATAGCCGAACGCGGCTTCGAGCGTCGCTTCCAGCTGGCCGACTATGTGCGGGTGAAGGGCGCTGACCTCAAGAACGGTCTGCTGCACATCGACCTGGTGCGCGAAGTGCCCGAGGCGATGAAGCCCCGCAAGATCGAGATCAACGGCTGACAGCCTGACCTCGTTGCATTGTTGATGTTTCCCGGGTGCCGATTGACGGGCCCGTGGAGAGTAAACCCTGTTGCTTTATAGAAGGATAGGATCATGCGTAACCTCGATTTTTCTCATCTCTATTCCAATGCCGTCGGCTTCGAGCGGATGGCCCGTGAGCTGGAAGGCCTGTTCGATCAGAAGACCTCGGCCTACCCCCCGTACAACATTGAAAAGCGCGACCACGACAGCTACCTCATCACGGTTGCCGTGGCCGGTTTCGAGCGCAATGAGCTGGAGCTGGAGACCGAAAACGGCACCCTCAAGGTGAAGGGGCGCAAGGTCGCCACCATGGGTGAGCGCCAGTTCCTCCATCAGGGGATCGCCGAGCGGGACTTCGAGCTCGCCTTCAAGCTGAGCCAGCATGTAGAGGTGCAAGGTGCCAAGCTGGAGCATGGTCTGCTGACCATAGAGCTGGCCCGCGAGCTGCCGGAGGCGCTCAAGCCCCGCGCCATCCCCATCGGCAAACCCGAGCAGCTGGCGCTGCCCGGCTAAGCAAACCGGATTGCGATAAACAATAAAGGCCTGCATCTGCAGGCCTTTCTGTTTTTGGCTGGCCGGACTGATTTAGCCGGCGTAGAGGGCATTGATTTCATCGGCCAGAATGGCGATGCCGCGACGAACCAGCTCCTCACTCTGGGAGTAGTTGAGGCGGACGCACTCCTGGCTGTGGCGCCACTCGGAGTCGTCGATGCCGGGGAAGAAGTAGTGACCCGGCACGATCAGCAGGTTCTTCGCCTTCAGTCGCTCATAGAGCTCCTGACAGTGGATCGGCAAATCTTCAAACCAGAGCCAGAGGAAGAGAGCCCCTTCAGGCTTGTGGATATGGAAGCGCGGGTCGGGGATCGCCTCGCGCAGCAGCTGCACCGCCAGCTCCGCCTTCTGCCGATAGAAGGGTTTCACCACCTGTTCGCTGAGGGCGATGATCTCGCCGCTCTCGATCATCGGAATGGTGATGGCGGGGCCCAGACTGCCCGGCGCCAGATTGATGATGCCGCTCAGGTTGGTGATGGCCTGAATGATCTTCTCGTCGGCGATGACGATGCCGCAGCGGGTGCCCGGCAACCCCAGCTTGGAGAGGCTCATGCAGAGGATGGTGTTGGCGTTCCAGAACGGCTTGGCCTCGCTGAAGATGATGCCAGGGAAGGGGACGCCGTAGGCATTGTCGATCAGCAGCGGAATGCCCTTGTCGCGAGCGATCTGATCGAGGTGCTCGATCTCTTCGTCGGTCAGCACGTTGCCGGTCGGGTTGGTCGGCCGGGAGACGCAGATCACCCCGATGTCATCGCTTACCTGCAGGCTCTCGAAGTCCACGTGGTACTTGAACTGGCCATCGGCCAGCTTCTCGATGGTGGGTTTGTAGGCCACGAAGTAGTCGTCCGCCAGTGCCGAGTCGGCATAACCGATGTACTCGGGGGCGAGCGGGAACAGTACCTTCTTCTTGCGGCCATCGGCAAATTCACCGGCCAGCAGGTTGAACAGATAGAAGAAGGCATTCTGGCTGCCGTTGGTCAGGGCGATGTTGCGGGCGGAGATCTCCCAGCCCAGCTCCTTGCTGAGCAGGGCCGCCAGCGCCTTGGTGAACCTGTCCTTGCCCTGGGGGCCATCGTAGTTGGCCATCGCCTTCACCAGCTCACCGTTGTCGAGCAGGCTCTTGGCCTCGGCCTGAAAGCGTTCCAGCATGGCGGGGATGGGGGCTGGGTTGCCGCCACCTAGCATGATGGCGTCCGGATTGGTCAGCCCCTGATTAAGGTCATCCATGAGTTGGGTAATACCGGCATGGCGAGTGAACTTCTCGCCGAACAAGGAAAATTCCATTCGGTGACAGATCCAGATTTGAGTTACGGGGATGTAGCACCATAGCTCAGTTTAAAAGCGGGTGTCGATCAAAAAGATGGGACGTTCCACGTGGAACATGGTGCAAAAATCAAGCGTGGTTAAAAGCACCAACTGTTGGTTTAAAAATGACCGAGTTGAATGCATTTTGCGACTCAATTTGGTATCGAAAGATAGTTAATTTAAACAAAATCATCATGTTATGCATTGCATGAGGATTGGCACAACTATTGGAATAGCTATCTGGTCATCTCAACCATACCGGAGCAAACCAGATGAAAAGCCTGATCGCTACCCTGATTGTGAGTGCCCTGAGCCTGAACGTGATGGCCAACGAAAACCCGCGGCCCGAGCTGGAGAGTGTCCAGCTGGAGCAGGATGTGCAGAGCGAGTTGCAACAGGCATCCCATGCAGTGGTGCAGGATGCGTTGCACAATCTCAAACCGCTGGCGCTGGATACCCTGGTGGTGGAGGCGAGTCAGGCTGTGGCGACTCACCCCGAGAGTTGAGGTAGCGCAGGGGGGTCTGTCCGGTATGTTGTTTGAAGAAGCTGATAAAGGCGCTGTCGCTGGAGAACTCCAGCGCAGCAGCAATCCGGCTGATGGACTCGCTTTCTGCCAGCAGCTCCATGGCGCGCAACAGCCGCCACTGCTGACGCCACGCCTGATAGCTCATGCCGGTCTCCCGCATGAAGATGCGGCCAATGGTCTTGTCGCTGGCACCAATCTGTCCGGCCAACCGATTGAGCCGCTCCGGCAGGGCATCCCCCCGTTTCAACTGCTGTAGCCAGCCGCCCAGTCTGGGGTCGGTTGGCAGCGGCAGCTGCCATGACTCCCGCGGCGCCTGCTCCAACTCCTCCATAAACAGTGCTACCGTCCGTTGCTGCTGCTCTTGCGGTTTGTCCCACGGCCAGAGCGCCATCCGTTCGATCAGTTCGTGCAGCAGCGGATTGACTGCCAGCACTTCCACCGTGCCGGGCAACTCGGGGTGCGGCTGGAAGTAGAGGGAGCGGTAGGCCACCACACCACGCATCAATACTCGATGAGCTGTGCCCGCTGGCAGCCAGGCGGCGCGGGTGGGCGGCAGCAGGCAGACCCGACCTTCCAGCTCCATGGTCATGCAGCCGGATTGGGCGAACAACAGCTGATGGCGTTGATGTTGATGCAGACCCGAGTCGTGCCAGCCGAGGGCGGAGGCAATGCCGATCACGCTGCCCGTCAGCTGGTCGGGGTCAAAAGGGTGATCGGGAAGAATAAAGGCCATGTGTCCGATTTTTGATGTTTATAGTCCTGCTTATTGTAATCAGACAAATGGCATCTCTCTAGAATGGCGACCTCTTGTGAAGGAGGTTTGTCATGAACAACAAGTTGCCACCGCTCTGGCTGGTGGTGGGATTGATGATGTTTCCCCAAATTGTGGAGACCATCTACAGCCCGGTCCTGACCCACATCGCCAGCCAGTTTCGGGTGAGCGAGGGGCAGGCATCCCAGACCCTGTCGGTCTATTTTCTGGCGTTTGCGGTGGGCGTGGTCTGCTGGGGACGGCTCTGCGATCTGATTGGGCGGCGTCCCGCCATGCTGGCCGGTCTGCTCACCTATGGTGTAGGCACCCTGCTGGCGCTGCTGGCCAACCAGTTTGAAACCCTGCTGCTGGCCCGGGTCATCTCGGCCTTTGGTGCCGCCGTGGGATCTGTGGTGACCCAGACCATGCTGCGCGACAGCTATCAGGGCAGCGATCTGGCGCGGGTCTTCTCGGTGATGGGCATTGCGCTCTCACTCAGTCCGGTGCTGGGGCTGCTCAGTGGCAGTCAGCTGGCGAGCGGGTTCGGCTATCTCGGGGTGTTCAGCGGTCTGCTGATACTGGCGTTAGGCTTGCTGCTGGTGGCCTGCTGGCAGCTGCCGGAAACCCGTCCGGCCACCACCCGGCAAGTCGCACTCTGGCCGCTGGCGTGCCGGATGATGAAGGATGGCGGACTCTGGCGCGGTGCCATGCTGGTCGCCCTGTTCAACACCATGCTGTTTGGTTACTACAGTCTGGCGCCGTTCCTGTTTGCCGGATTGGGATTGAGCACCGGCGAGTTTGGCTATTCGGGGATCTTGCTAGCGCTGGCGACTCTGCTCGGCAGC
The DNA here is from genome assembly GCF_963862045.1 of Aeromonas sp. 159. Classification (NCBI taxonomy): domain Bacteria; kingdom Pseudomonadati; phylum Pseudomonadota; class Gammaproteobacteria; order Aeromonadales; family Aeromonadaceae; genus Aeromonas; species Aeromonas sp. 159. Next base: position 10,307 of record NZ_CAWLMI010000097.1, read on the forward strand.
CTGCTCAACAAGCATCTGCTGGGGAGGGGGTGGCTGCCGTCATCTCTGGTCAGACTGGCTTGCGCTCTGGCGCTGGTCGCCGGGCTGCTGGTATGGGCGACTCAGGCCAGCCTCTGGTTCCTGTTGCCCATGATGGGTGTCGTCGTCGCTTTTGGGCTGGCGATTCCTAATGTGCTGAGTCAGGCGCTGCTGGCCTATCGCGAGGTAGCGGGCAGTGCTGGTGCCCTGTTCGGGCTTGGCTACTACCTGCTGCTTAGTCTGGGGTTGGCGGTGGCGGCCGTATTGCAGGATCTCGGCCTGTTGCTGAGTGGCTGCGGTTTGCTGGCGCTGATTTGCAGCGGGCGTCGTTCCACGTGAAACGTCAGTTGCCGATAAAGCGGTAGCCGATACCGGATTCGGTCTCGATAAGCGTCGGTTGCTGGGGGTTATCCCCCAGCTTTTTGCGCAGACTGGCGATGACGATGCGCAGGTAGTGGGTGTCCTCCTTGTGGCTCGGCCCCCAGATGTCGTTGAGCAGCTGGGTCTGCATCACCAGCTTTCCGGGGTGGCACACCAGCGCCTGCAGCAGGGCGAACTCTTTGCGGGAGAGGGGGATCTCCTCCTCCTTCATGGTCACCTTGTGGCTGCTGACATCCAGCGTCAGGCCGCATTGGGGGAAGTGGCGCTGCTCGCCGCTGCTGACGCCAGCCCGCTGGCGCAAGAGCACACGGATGCGGGCCATCATCTCGCCGATGCCAAACGGCTTGCTCATGTAGTCGTTGGCGCCGGCATCCAGCAGCCGCACCTTCTCCTGCTCCGAATCACGGGCCGACAGCACCAGCACAGGATTGGGGTGGTGTTCGCGAATGGCCTGCAACACCTGAATGCCATCGCCATCCGGCAGACCGAGATCGAGGATCACCAGATCGGGGTTGAGGTGGCGATACTGCTCCAGCCCTTCATTGACCCCCACCGCCTCACTCACCTGATGCCCCTCGGCAATCAGGCTGATCCGCAGAAAGCGACGGATCGCCGCTTCATCATCTATGACCAGAATGTGCGCCATCGAACCTCCAGAGGCGAATGGTGGGAGGGGCTGAGTGAGCCGATCTGGCGGTCAACTATCAGACCTCCGGTGAATTGAGGGCGAGCGGCAGGGAGATGCGCATGCAAGTGCCGTTGCCATTGGGGCCGGAGAAGGCCCAAATTTTGCCGCCGTGGGCCTCTATCATAGCGCGGGAAATGGCGAGGCCAAGCCCGGTGCCACGGCTGCCGCAATCGCCAACCGGCTGGGTGTAGAAGAGGTTGAAGATCTTCTCCCGATCCGACTCGGCGATACCGACCCCGATATCGATGATGTCGATGATGAGGTCGGGTTCGGCCACCATCACCTTGAACTCGATGGGGGTGCCAGCTGGCGAGTAGCGGGAGGCGTTGTCGAGGATATTGACCAGCACCTGCTCGATCAGGGCGCCGTGCACATAGAGCTGGGGCACATGCTGATCGAAATGGACCAGCAGCTTGTGCTGGCGCCAGGAGGAGTCGAGCCGCTTGCGGGCGCTCTCCACCAGATCCGCCAGATCGACCCAGTCTCGTTTCAGCTGGAAGTCGGGGGAGCCGATGCGGGTCATATCCAGCAGATTCTGCACATAGCTGTGGAGGCGGCGCGCCTCCTCCTGCACCGAGTGGAGCAGTTCGTCACGGTCTTCGGCGGGGATCCGGTCACCATATTCCAGCAGGGTGCTGCCAGCCCCCATGATGGTGGCCAGCGGCGTTTTCAAATCGTGGGAGACCGAGGAGAGCAGGGCCGCGCGCATCCGGTCTGTCTCAGCCTGCAACTGGCTGTCGGCCAGCCGCTCGTTGAGGTCTATCCGCGCCAGCGCGGCGCGAATGTCGGTGAGCAGCGCTTGCAGCTGATGCTCGGCAGAGGAGGAAAGCGGATTGGCCAGCGTTATGCCGATCACCAGATCGTCGCTGAGGTGGTGATACTGGGCCTCAGCGGCATTGAGGGTGGCGGTGTGGGCCCCGGCGCTCTGCTTCTGGGCCAGACACCAGTCGATGGCCGCCTTGTCGGTCTGGCCGGGCCTGTGCTTCTCGTTGCCGAGCCTGTCGTTGAACTCCTTGTCGATCACCACGGTCGGCTGGCCGAGCGCCAGTGAAATGGCCTGGGCACCTTGTCTGAGCACCTCCTCCGGGCTGCTGGCGGTGGCTAACCCCTGACTGAGGGAGAGCAGGGCATTGCCCAACTGCTGGGTCTCGCGCAGACCGATCAGCTGTTGCCGCTGGCGGGAGGCGAGCCGCCCCGCCGTCATGCCGACGATAAGCAGCACAAACAGGGTGAGCAGGTCGCTGTGGTTGGCGACGCTCAGGGAGAAGTAGGGGGCGGTGAAGAGCAGATTGTGGGCGATAAAGCCCAGCACCGCCGCCAGTGTGGCGGGCACCAGACTGGTGGTGAGGGCCGTCGCCAACACCCCCAGCACGAAGATGAGCGGTAACGCTGCGGGGGGCAGCCAGTAGGAGAGCCCCCAGGCGGCGGCCGAGGTGATCCCCATGATCACCACTGCCAGCATGCTGTGGTGTATATCCTTCGGGGTCGGGACGCGCATCCCCACTTCGGGCTTCTGCTTCTCGGTATCGACCAGCGTGATTTCGAGCCCCTGCGCCTGCTTGAGCAGGTGCTGCACCAGCGAGCGGCGCCATGGCGCCTTGTGAGGTTTGCCGAGCAGAAGCTGGGAGACCTGTTGCTGTTCGGCGGTCTCCAGCAGGGTGTTGGCGACCGCCGGGCTGGATAGCGTCAGCACCTTGGCGCCGAGGTGGGAGGCGAGCGCCAGCGCCTGCTCCACATCGGCAGAGCGGCGGCCATTGCTGTCGACATGCACCACCAGCCACGGGAGCTGACGGCGCTGGGCAAAGCGGTGGCCGTAGCGCACCAGCGCCGAGCCGTGCAGGTCGCCGAGGCAGACCATCAGCTTGCCCCGCAGCGGCAAGGTGCTCTTGCCCGCAGCCTGCCACTGTAGTTGCAGATCCCCCTCCACATGGCTGGCGGCGGTCTGCATCGCCAGCTCCCGCAATGCGGTGAGGTTGTTGAGGGAGAAGAAGGATTGCAGTGCCGCCTTGGCCTGATGGGGCACATAAACCTTCCCCTCCTTGAGGCGGCCGAGCAGCTCCTTGGGGGGGAGGTCGATCAGCACCAGACTGTCGGCCTCCAGCAGCACCTGATCGGGCAGGGTCTCTTTCACCCTGACCCCGGTGAGCTGCCACACCAGATCGTTAAGGCTCTCCAGATGCTGCACGTTGAGGGTGGTGTAGACGTCGATCCCGGCGTTGAGCAGCTCCTCCACATCCTGCCAGCGCTTCTCATGGCGGCTGCCGGGGGCGTTGCTGTGGGCCAGCTCGTCCACCACGGCGATGGCCGGTTTGCGGGCGAGCAGGCCGTCGAGATCCATCTCCTCCAGTCGCTGCTGGCGGTGCATGTGGATCTTGCGCGGCATGATGGCGAGCTTGTCGAGCAGGGCCAGAGTCTCCTGACGGCCGTGGGTCTCCACCACGCCGATCAGGATGTCGACCTCCTCCTTGGCCTGTTCCCGCACCGCCTGCAACATGGCGTAGGTCTTGCCGACGCCGGGAGCGGCGCCGAGAAACACCTTCAGCTTGCCCTTGTGCTCCTGCTCCAGGCTCGCCAGCAGGGCGTCGGCCCTTACCTCATCACGCATCCCCATGCTCCTGCATCAGATTCGCCAGCAGGGCGTCGGCGCTTGCTACATCAGCCATTGTTATCCCTATCGAGCCAACCGCCCGTTTCGAAAATCGAGGTCATCACCAAACCGGAATGGGCGCCATCAGGCGCCCTTTTTATGATCCAGTTGCAGATTCAGCTGGAGAATGTTGACCACCTGCGGGCCAAGGATACCAGCTTGTGTGGCCGACTTGACCTGCTCCGTCAGTTGGGCGGGATCCAGTCCACGTTCTTTGGCGACGCGGTCGACCTGAGCCAGCACCGCATCCAGCGGCAGGTGGGGATCGAGGCCGGAGGCGGAGCGGGTCAGCATGGCGGGGGAGCGGGTTCCCGGCTGTGCCTTGGCGGCCTGTTCGGCAAACTCTGCCCGCAGCGGTGAGCTCATCCCCAGATTGCTGGCGCTGCCGCCAATGGTGTTGAAATCGCTGGCGGAGGGACGGGGATGGAAGTAGTCAGCCCGCTCGAATTTCTGCCCCAGCAGGGCGCTGCCGATAAGTTGCTGCTTGCTGTCGGTCAGCTGGCTGCCGTTGGCCTGCCAGGGGAACAGCAGCTGGGCCAGCCCGGTGACGGCCAGTGGATAACCCACTCCCAGCAGCAGGGTCAGGGTCAACAGGGTTCTGATTGCTATCATGATTCTCTTGCTCCAAAAGGATGGCTGGGGATGCGGGTCTGCCCCGCATCCCGGTTATGTCGTTACACCAGACCCAGGCCGGTAATGACCAGATCGATCAGCTTGATGCCAATGAAAGGCACCAGCAGACCACCGACCCCGTAGATCAACAGGTTGCGGCGCAGCAGACTGGCGGCCGAGCCCTTCAGGTCGACACCACGCAGCGCCAGCGGCACCAGCGCTACGATGATCAGAGCGTTGAAGATGATGGCCGACAGGATGGCGCTCTGCGGGCTGCCCAGCTGCATCAGGTTCAGCGCCCCCAGTTGCGGGTAGGCGGCGATGAACAGGGCTGGCAGGATGGCAAAGTACTTGGCCACGTCGTTGGCGATGGAGAAGGTGGTCAGGGCGCCACGGGTCACCAGCAGCTGTTTGCCGACCAGCACCACATCCAGCAGCTTGGTGGGGTTGGAGTCGAGATCCACCAGATTGCCCGCCTCCTTGGCGGCCTGGGTACCCTCGTTCATGGCCAGACCCACGTCAGCCTGCGCCAGTGCGGGCGCATCGTTGGCGCCGTCACCGCACATGGCGACCAGACGACCATCGGCCTGCTCCTGCCTGATATAGGCGAGCTTTTTCTCCGGCGTTGCTTCGGCGATGAAGTCATCCACCCCGGCTTCGGCGGCGATGGCGGCGGCGGTTTTCGGGTTGTCGCCGGTGATCATCACGGTGCGGATCCCCATGTGGCGCAGGATCTGGAAGCGAGCCTTGATACCGGGCTTGATGATGTCCTTGAGGTAGACCACCCCCAGCAGTTTCTCCTGAGTGCAGACCAGCAGCGGAGTACCACCCTGACGGGCGATGCTGTCGACTGACTTGAGCACCAGCTCAGGTACCGCCTTGCGGTCGAGGCTGAGGTAGTTCAACACGGCATCCACCGCACCCTTGCGATATTGATGACCGTTGCGATCCAGCCCGCTCAGCCGGGTCTCGGCGCTGAAGGGGATCACCTTGTCGCTCTCCAGCTGGCTCGGCTTGGCCATGCTTTTGCTGGCCAGAGTCAGGATGGATTTGCCCTCCGGGGTATTGTCACCCAGCGAGGCCAGCATGGCCGCTTGTGCCAGCAGGGCAGGGTCGACACCCGGTGCTGGGATCAACTCATCGGCCATCCGGTTGCCGAAGGTGATGGTGCCGGTCTTGTCCAGCAGCAGGGTGCGCACGTCACCGGCCGCTTCGACGGCCCGGCCCGATTTGGCAATCACGTTCAGTTTCACCAGTCGATCCATGCCGGCAATGCCGATGGCGGAGAGCAGACCGCCGATGGTGGTCGGGATCAGGGTGATGAAGAGGGCGATCAGGTAGAGGCGCGGTACCTGAGTGCCGTTGTAGTCGAGGAACCAGGGCAGGGTGGCGACTACCAGCAGGAAGATCAGGGTCAAGCCTACCAGCAGGGCATCGAGCGCCATCTCGTTGGGGGTCTTCTGGCGCTTGGCCCCTTCCACCAGTGCAATCATCCGATCCAGCGTGCTTTCGCCCGGATTGTTGCTGACGCGCACCCAGATCTCGTCGGAGACGACCGTCGTGTTGCCGGTCACGCCGCTGCGGTCGGTACCTGACTCGCGGATGACGGGGGCTGATTCGCCGGTGATGGCGGCCTCGTTGACCGAGGCGATACCGGCGATCACTTCGCCGTCGGCCGGGATCATCTCGCCGCTGCGTACCAGCACCAGGTCCCCCTTCATCAGGCTGGTGGCGGGTACCCACTCGCCCTGACCATCTTTGGCATGAGCCACCCGGCGGGCCTTGAGCTGGCTCATGCCCGCTTTCAGGCTGTCGGCGCGGGCCTTGCCGCGCCCCTCGGCCAGGGTTTCCGCGAAGTTGGCAAACCAGAGGGTCAGCCAGAGCCAGGCGGTCAGCTGCCACGCCAGCGAGGGGGCAACCCCCGAGAAGGGCTGCCCCAGCAGGGACTCCACGGTCGCCATGACTGCGGCCAGCCAGAGGGTGAACAGGATGGGGCTGCCAAACAGCGCCTTGGGATTGAAGCGATAGAGGGCCTCAACCATTGCCTGGATGATCTGTGATTTCTGTTTTTTGCCCTTCACCAACATGGTGTCGGTGCTCATTGCAGTGGACTTGCTCATTGGAAAGCTCCCAGCATCAGATAGTTGGCCATTGGCATCCGGATGGTGATCGACAGGGTCAGGTTCATCAGAATGCACCTCCGATCAGACTCAGATGTTCGGCCACCGGGCCTAGTGCCAGCACCGGCAGGAAGGAGAGGCCACCAATCAGCAATACGGTGATGATCAGCAGGGTAACGAACAGCGGGCCGCTGATGGGGAAGTCCCCTTCGCTCGTCTCCTGACGGGGCGCACGGGCCAGCTGACCGGCGATGGCCAGTACCGGAATGATGTAGCCGAAGCGACCGAGCAGCATGGCCAGACCGATGGCGATGCACTGCCAGTTGTCACCGGCGGCAAAACCGGCGAAGGCGGAGCCGTTGTTGCCGGCGGCCGAGGCGTAGGCATAGATGAGGCGTGACAGGCCGTGAGGACCGTCGTGACCCATGATGGTGGCGGCATCCGGCATCAGCAGCGTTACCCCGCCGATCACCAATACCCCGATGGGCATCACCAGCATGCTGGCGACCACCCACTTCATCTCGGTGATACCGAGCCGTTTGCCCAGATAGGTGGGGGTGCGCCCCACCATCAGGCCGCACAGGAACACGGTCAGCAGAACGAACAGCATCATGCCGTAGATGCCGGCACCGACGCCGCCGAACACCACTTCACCCAGCAGCATGTTGATCATGGCGACCATGCCGGCGAGCGGGGCGAAGCTGTCGTGCATGGCGTTGACCGAGCCGTTGGAGGCGGCGGTAGTGGCCACTTCCCAGATGCTGGACAGTACGGGGCCGAAGCGGCTCTCCTTGCCTTCCCAGTTGCCGGCTTCGCTGGTGAGGTGGGCGAGGGCGGGATCCGGCTTCAGCTCCTGGCCGATGGCGAGGCAGAGCCCCAGCACCAGCATGATGGTCATGGCGATGAGGATGGCGCGGCTGTGGGCCAGATCCTTCACGTAACGACCCAGGGTACAGACCAGGGCGGCGGCCAGGGTCAGCAGGGCGACCATTTCCAGCCAGTTGGAGAGGGCGGTGGGGTTTTCGAACGGATGGGCCGAGTTGATGCCGAAGAAGCCGCCGCCGTTGGAGCCGAGCTGCTTGATGGCGATCTGGGAGGCGGCAGGGCCGAGCGGCAGCAGCTGCTCCTGACCTTCCATGGCATGGAACGGCAGGTAGGCCGACAGGCTCTGGGGCACCCCCTGCCATACCAGCAGCAGCGCCAGGATCAGCGCCATCGGCAGCAGCACGTAGAGGCAGAAGCGCACCAGATCCTGCCAGAAGTTGCCGAGGTGGGTGGTCTGCTGGCGGGCGATGCCGCGAAACAGGGCGATGGCGACGGCGGCGCCGGTGGCGGCGGAGACGAAGTTCTGGGTGGTGAGCCCCACCATCTGGCTGAAGTAGGAGAGGCTGGCTTCGCCGGAGTAGGCCTGCCAGTTGGTGTTGGTCATGAAGCTGACCGCGGTGTTGAAGGCGAGTTGCCAGTTCAGCCCGGGCAGCTGTTGCGGGTTGAGGGGCAGCAGCCCCTGCGCCAGCAGGATCAGGAACAGCAGGCCGAAGCCGGCGCCGTTGAAGGCCAGCAGGCTGAGGGCGTAGGACTTCCAGTCCTGCTCGCGCCTGTCCGTGCCGCAGCAGGCCAGGGTGGCGCGCTCAAGCGGGGCCAGCCAGCGACTCTTGCCTTCAAACACCCGATAGAGGTAGTTGCCAAGCAGAGGCGCCGGCAGCAGCACCAGCAGCACGAACGCGACGGGATAGATGATCTCTTGCCACATATCCGGTTCCTCACTCATGGGTGCGCGCGAGGGCGCGCAGCAGATAACCCGCGAGGGCGAGGACCAGCAGCAGATATAGCCAATTCATAACGACTCCGTTGAGGTAATTAGCGTCAGGGATCGATGCATATCCGTGTCGATCCCATGGGTCTCATTGACGCTCAAAGGGTATGTAAAACGGGCGTAAAGGCGCCATAAAGCCCAATTTGGCTGGCGTAAAATCGGCGTAAAGAAGGCAGGTTTTGTTGGCTGGTGGACAGGCAAGGCACAAAAAACCCGGCCTGGGCCGGGTTTGGTAGCAAGTTGCTGTGACTTTGATATGCGGTTAGCGCATGGTCACAAACTCTTCCGCGCTGGTGGGATGGATGGCGACACAGTTGTCGAAGTCCGCCTTGGTGGCGCCCATCTTCATGGCGACGCCGAAGCCTTGCAGGATCTCGTCCATGGCGAAGCCGATTCCATGCAGGCCGACTACCTTCTCTTCCGGCCCGACGCAGACCAGTTTCATCCGGGTGGGCTGGCGATGCTGGGTCAGGGCCGAGTACATGGCGGTGAACTGGCTGCGGTAGACCTTCACCTGATCTTCACCGTACTCAGCGATGGCTTCCGGTTCGGTCAGGCCGATGGTGCCGATGGGCGGGTGGCTGAACACCACGGTCGGTACCAGATCGTAGTTGAGGTGCTCGTTCGGCTTGTTGTTGAACAGCCGCTCGGAGAGGCGACGGCCCGCAGCGACGGCCACCGGGGTGAGCTGGATGCGTCCCGTGTTGTCACCCACCGCATAGATGTTGGCGACGGCGGTGTTCTGGAACTTGTCGGTCGGGATAAAGCCCTTCTCGTCCAGCGCGATGCCTGCGGCAGCCAGATTGAGGTTGTCGGTAGCCGGTACTCGGCCGATGGCCCAGATCAGGCAGTCGACGGTGAGGTGGCGACCATCTTCCAGTTGCAGGGTCAGGCTGTTGTCAGCGTTCTTGAGCACGGCTTTGGGAATGGCGTGGGTGTGCAGCTTGGGCCCTTCCTGCGCCATGATTTCGACCAATGTCTCGTGGATCATGGGGTCGAAGTTGCGCAGCGGCGCGTGCTTGCGCACCACCAGATGGGTCTCTGAGCCGAGTGCCTGCATCACCCCGGCGATCTCGACTGCGATGTAGCCAGCTCCAACCACGGCAACCCGCTTCGGTTGTGCCTGTAGTTCGAAGAAACCGTCGGAGTCGATACCCAGCTCGGCACCCGGGATCGCCGGAATTTCCGGGCGGCCACCGGTAGCGATCAGAATGTGATCGGCCGTGTAGTGCTCGCCATTAACCTCGATGGTGTTGCTGCTGACAAAGCGGGCGAAGCCCTTGATGACGGTGATCTGGTTCTTGCCCAGCACGTTCTGATAGGACTGGTGAATGCGGCCGATGTAGGCCTGGCGGGACTCGACCAGCTTGGCCCAGTTGAAGTGGTTGAGGGTGGTGTCAAAGCCGTAGTCGGCGCCATATTTCAGGGCATCGGCGATCTGGCCTGCATACCACATGGCCTTCTTCGGTACGCAGCCTACGTTGACGCAGGTTCCACCCAACTCTTTGGCTTCAATCAGGGCAACTTTCTTACCGTACATGGCAGCCCGGTTGGCAGAGGCGATGCCGCCGCTGCCGCCGCCGATGGCGATATAGTCAAAATGCTGTGCCATTGCGAGGTTCTCCGCTCATTAAGAATGCAATCACAGCATGATGGGGATAAAGCGGCTGGCTCACAAGAGCCAGCGCTCAGTTATGTTGTATCGGCAGGCGAATATGGAACTGGGCGCCCTGGCCCGGTTCGCTGGCACAGCTGATACGGCCTTTCAGCAGTTGCACCACCAGGTTGTAGATGATGTGGGTGCCCAGACCGCTGCCACCCTGACCCCGCTTGGAGGTGACGAAGGGATCGAAGATGCGCGGCAAGATTTCGGGCGGGATGCCGCGGCCGTTGTCCGAGTAGTCGATAAACAGCTCCTCTCCCTGCTGTTCCACCTTGATGGTGATCTTCTTCGGTTTATCCCAGCTGTCGAACCCGTGGTTGATGGAGTTGAGGATCAGGTTCGAGTAGATCTGGGTAAAGCTGCCCGGGAAGGAGAAGATAGACAGCTTGGGATCGCACTGGATATCCACTTCGCACTGGCTCTTCTTCAGTTTGTGGCCAAGCGATACCACCACCTGATGGAGGTTGTCGGCGAGGCTGAAGTTGTATCGTGCTTCCGATGACTGGTCGACAGCCACCTGTTTGAAGCTGGCGATCAGCTCAGAGGCGCGCCGCAGGTTGCTCTGCAGCAGTTGCATCGACTCGTCGAGGTTGACGGTGAACTCGTTGAGATAGGAGCGAGACAGCTGCTTGGAGTCGATATGAGACTTGAAGTCGGCGACCCGCTCTTGCAGGTAGGAGGAGGCGGTCACGCTGATGCCGATGGGGGTATTGATCTCGTGTGCCACCCCGGCCACCAGCGAGCCGAGGGAGGCCATCTTCTCCGACTCCACCAGGGTCTGCTGGGCCTGTTTCAGGTCGTCGTACGCCTTGCCGAGCTGGTTGTTGGCTTCGCTCAGGCTGCGGGTGCGCTCTACCACCTTGCCTTCCAGCTGCTCGTTGAGCTGGATTATCTCCCGCTCGACCTTTTTCAGCTGGGTGATGTCGTAGCCGAAGCCGATCTGGTACTTGAGGTTGGGACCATCGTAGAAGGGGACGAAGGTCCATTGCAGTACCAGCTCATGGGCTTGCTGGTCATGCATGATGACCTCTTTGTCTGATAGTGAACCTTCCGCCGCCAGAATATCGTTCAGCTCTTCCCGTTGCGCCGGGCTGACAAAGAGATCCAGCCAGTTGTGCTGGAGCAGCTCCTGCTGGTGGTAGCCGGTCAGCAAGATGGCTGCCGGGTTGATGCTGGCGATGGTCAAATCCGGTTCCATGCAGCAGATGACCATGTTGGCCGAGTTGATCAGGGTGGCGGAGAAATCCCGCTCCTGTTGCAGTTGTTCCACCGCCTGATGGCGAGCAACCAGCTCGTCACGCAGTCGGGTACGCATCTGGTTGAGGGTGGAGACCAGGGTATCCAGCTCATCGGGTTTCTTGCGTGGCTGCGGGCGGCCTTCCAGCTCCAGCGCCATGTCGAGCCGATCGAGGTTGAACTTCTGGGCGTAGTTGGCGATGCGGTTGATGTGCCTGACTACCAGATAATAAATGATGATCAGGATGCAAAATGAGACCACCAGCGTTTTGATGGTTTGGCTGACCATGATCAGCACCGATTTTTCGATGAGGCGCTGGTAGATCTGCTCGAGAGAGGCGGCAACGAACAGCTTGCCGACAATCTCCCCCTGATAGGTGAGGTTGAATTCTCGGGAGATATCATAGCTTTCCCGCTCGACCCCCTGGGTCAGCAGCGGGACTTCGGAGTTGCCGAGCATCTCCTTGACCATCACGAACTGCATATTGGGCAGGTTCATGATCCCTTCAATTTGCACTTTGACCTGCTCTTCATCCAGGTTCCACAAGCTGGCTGCGATGGGTTGCAGGAAAGAGGCCTCGATCTGGCCGATGCTGTCTTCGATGACGGCGACATCCTTGCGGTAATCCCAGGCGAGTTGCAGCGCCGTAATGATCATCGCCAATACGGTACTGCAGACCAGAATGTAGGAGAGCAGGCGATATGAGAGTCCGTTGCGGCCTACGGCCCTGGCGGTCTTGGTGAAGAGTCCTGACATGGCGTCCTTGCGGTCTGGATGTGGTGTTTTTTAGTTTAACTGCTTCATGCACTTATGTCGTCTTTCCTGCGAAGCATAAAAAAGGCCCCGTATCGGGGCCTTTGCATGTCATTGATGATTAATGTCCGCCGTTTGCTTTGGGCGGAATGGTTTCATCGAATACCGGCAAGGGTTTGTGCTCGGAAGCCAGATAGGTGTAGATCACCGGCAGCACGAACAGGGTGAACAGGGTACCGATGGCAAGACCTGCCACGATGACGATACCGATACTGAAACGCTGTGCCGCACCGGCGCCTGCGGCGTAGAGCAGCGGGATCAGACCGGCAATCATGGCGGCCGTGGTCATCAGGATCGGACGCAGACGCACCTTGGCAGCCTGCATCACAGCTTCCATCCGGTTCATGCCGCGCAGCAGCTGCTCTTCCTTAGCTACTTCACAGATCAGGATACCGTGCTTGGTAATCAGACCCACCAGAGTGATGAGGCCCACCTGGGAGTAGATGTTCATGGTCGCCATCCCCCATGCCAGGGCAATCAAGGCCCCGCTGATGGCGAGTGGTACAGAGACCATGATGACCAGCGGGTCACGCACCGACTCGAACTGGATCGCCAGCACCAGGAAGATGATGGCCAGTGCCAGCGCGAAGGTGGCATAGAGCGCATTGCCTTCGGTGACGAACTGACGGGCTTCACCCATGAAGTCGTAACGATAGCCTTGCGGCAGCTTCTCGTCGGCGGTGGTCTGGAACCAGTTGATCGCATCACCCATGGCCACGCCCGGAGCCGGAACGGCGCCTATGGTGGCAGAGTTCAGCTGGTTGAAGTGGGGCAGGGCGCGGGGCTCGCCAACCACTTCAATGCTGATCAGGCTGCCGAGCGGGATCGACTTGCCGTCGGCGGCCCGCACGTAGTAGCCCTTGATGGACTCCGGATTGAGACGGTACTTGCGCTCGACCTGCGGGATCACCTCGTAGGAGCGGCCATCCAGGTCGATACGGTTGACGTAACCGTCCGCCATCATGGTGCCCATGGTGATTCCGATATCCTGCATGGTGATGCCGTAGGCACCCGCCTTGTCCTTGTCGATGCGGATCTTCATGGTGGCGGAGTCGTAGTTCAGATCGAGATCCGAATAGACGAACTGACCGTTACTCTGTGCCGCGGCCAGAATTTCACCGGCCACCAGGAACAGGCTTTCGAAGCTGTTCGGGGTGGTGATGACGAACTGGATCGGCAGACCACTCGATGCACCCGGCAGTTCCGGGAACTGGAAGGTGGTGATGGCCATACCTGGGATGTCTTTCACCAGATTGGCGACCCGGTCCAGCACCTCTTTCTGGCTCGCTTCACGCTGGCTCCAGGGCACCATGGAGGCGATACCGAACGCCTGGTTGGCGTTGAACACCCCTGAGAAGACCTGGGAGAAGGCGATCTCGGGCTGGTCGTCCAGGATCTTGTTCACATCCGCCATGGTGTTTTCGATGTAGTCCAGGTTGGCGTTGGACGGTGCGGTACCCAGCACGGCCATTACCCCCTTGTCCTCTGACGGTGCCAGTTCGCTCGGGATGAACTTGAACAGCAGCGGCAGGCTGGCGAAGACGATGACGGCGAATACCACGATGACGGGGCGCTTTTTCATCACGGCGTGCAGCATGCTGTCGTAGCGATCGGTCATCCGCTCCAGCAGGTGGTGGACTGTGCTCTCGAATTTGCCCGGCTTCTCGTTGGCCTTGAGCATCTTGGAACACATCATCGGTGACAGAGTCAGGGCGATGATGCCCGAGACGAACACGGCGCCAGCCAGCGTCAGGGCAAACTCCTTGAACAGGGAGCCTGTTATACCACCCATCAGGGCGATAGGCGCGTATACCGCCGCCAGGGTGACCGTCATGGCGATAACCGGTACCGCGATCTCGCGGGTACCGATAATGGCGGCCCGGAAGGGTTCTTCCCCCTCCTTGATATGGCGGTCGACGTTCTCCAGCACCACGATGGCGTCATCCACCACCAGACCGATCGCCAGCACCATCGCCAGCAGGGTCATCAGGTTTATCGAGAAGCCGAACATATCCATCATCATCACTACGCCGATAAGACTGAGCGGAATGGTGATGATCGGGATGATGACCGCGCGGAACGAACCGAGGAACAGGGTGATGACCACCAGAACGATGGCGGCTGCCTCCAGGATGGTCTTGATAACCTCGTGGATGGACTCGTTGATCGCCACTGTTGAGTCATACATCACGTTGAGACGCATGGTGCTCGGCATATTGCGCTCAAGGCTCGGCAGCAACGCCAGCACATCGTGGGCGATGTTGATGGGGTTGGCTGTCGGCGCAGCGTTGACCGCCATGACCACTGCTTCGCGGCCGTTGGCGCTGGCACGATAGATGTCGTGGCTCTTCTCGAGGGTCACCTTGGCAATGTCGGAAAGGCGGATCACCTTGCCGTCACGGGTAGCAACGACCAGACGCTTCAGCTCGTCGACATCCTTGACCTGGGTCTCGGCGTTGCCGTTGAACAGGGTGAAGTAACCGGTCGCCTGACCTGTCGCGGACTGATAGTTGTTGCTGTTGAGCACCGTCATCACGTCACTGGCAGTCAGGTTGAAGGCCGCCATCTTGGCCGGATCCAGCCATACCCGCAGGGCAAACTCGACACCACCGTAGAGATCAACCTTGGAGACCCCGCCCACGGTAAAGAGCTGCGGCTTGATAACCCGCTCCAGATAGTCGGTGATCTGGCTGGAATTGAGCTCCGGGCTGGTAAAGCCGAGGTAGAGCACCGCCGTGGTTGAACCGGTGGAGGAGGTGACCGACGGGTCTTCCGCCTCTTTCGGCAACTGGGAGCGCACCGAGTTCACCTTCGCCAGGATGTCGGACAGCGCGGCGTTGGGGTCGGTGTTGAGCTTCATGTACGCAGTGATGGTGGAGCTACCCAGCTGGCTGGAGGAGGTCATGAAGTCGATGTTGTCGGCTTGCGCGACCGCCTGTTCCAGCGGCTGGGTGATGAACCCCTGGATCAGATCAGAACTGGCGCCATAGTAGCCAGTGCTGACGGTGATCACCGTGTTGGTCACCTCGGGGTATTCCCGTACCTGCATCTTGAAGATGGCCTGAAAGCCCAGCAAGGCGATCAGGAAGCTGAGCGAGATCGCCAGCACAGGCCGTTTTATAAATATGTCAGTAAATCGCATCGCAGATCTCCGCGCTTACAGCATCGGGGTTTGTGCCGGAACGGCCAGGGCATCGTTCTCGACCACATGCACCTTGGTGTCGTTGCTCAGGCGAACCTGACCCGACAGTACGATCTGGTCACCGGCCTGGATGCCGGAGAGCACATGCACATCGTTGCCACGGCGCTCACCCGCCTTGACCACAACCTGCTTGGCTCGCAGCACTTTCACCTTGTTACCCTCTTTGTCGGTCTCTTCGCCCTCTTTGAGCACGTAGACGTTTTGACCGTAAAGGGTGAAGGAGATAGCGCTCTGCGGGATCACAATCTGATCTTTCACCGTCGGCAGAATGATGCTGGCGCGGGCGAACATACCGGAACGGAGCTGACCGTCGTTGTTCGGAATGTCTGCCTGTACCTGGATCAGGCCGCTCTGGAAGTTGACCGCAGGTTCGATGGCGGTGATGTGACCATCAAACTGGGTTTGCGGATAGGCATCCACATTGATCTTGATGGTCTGGCCCAGCTTGATTTTGGAGATATCGGTCTGGGGCACGGTGAAGCGCAGGCGCATCACGCTGGTATCTTCCAGGCGCACGATATCTGTGCCCGGCTGCAGATACTGACCGAGGAACACATTGCGCAGGCCGACCACGCCGCTAAAGGGCGCGCGCACTTCACGACGGGCAATGGTCGCCTTCAGACTCTCGATATCCGCTTCCAGCGAACGATAGGCCGCTTCGGCTTCATCCAGCTGCTCTTTGGAGATGGAGCTGGTCTTGTAGAGGTTCTGGAAACGATCGAACTTGGCTTTTGCCGCCGGTAGCTTGGCCTGGGAGGCGCGCAGATTGGCCCGCTCCACGGTGGAGTCCAGGCTCAGCAGCAGCTGGTCAGCCTTGACCGGTTTGCCCGACTCGAAGGTGATGGCGTCAATGGTACCTGCCAGTTCGGTGGAGAGGGTCACCCCCTGATTCGGCTCGATGAAGCCGATCGCTTCGATGGTCGGTACCCAATCCTGCGCCTTGGTCACCATGGCGGTGACGGGGAACTCGGGTTCCGGCCGGTTGGCCATATATTGGGCAATCATCTTCTGTTTGAACAAATTGAAGCCGATGACGCTGCCAAACAAGGCGATCGCTATCAGCAACATAATGGCCATCCACTTTTTCATGAACAGGCTCCTGAGGTGGAAAGATTGGGGGATAAAATGGCATTCCAGCTGGCCCGGATCGCGGTTTCCAACTGCGATTCGGTCAGCGTGATGTTGTGCACCCTGCACTGCAGGGCCAGATGCATGACACTGTCCAGACTCAACACCTGGAGTGCCCGTATCGGTAAATCAATAAACAATCCTTGTTCAACGCCCTGTTCAAAAAATCGGTCCAGAGGCTCCCAGGCGGCCAGAATGACAGGATTGGTTTCCAATTCTGCCCCTAGCGGAGAGCTCTCGTACTGCAATTTGCACCGGATAGCGTTGGGTTCGTTAACAAAAATGGCATGAATATTGAGCCATAATTGGCGAAATTGTTGAAATGAAACTTTATCGATTGCTACATCGGCCATGACCATGGGCACACACTGCAAGATAGTGTGCTGGTGCAGTTGCCGGATCAGATCATCCTTGTCGCCGAAGTAGCGATAGATGGTGCCTGTGGCAACATTGGCTTTCTTGGCGACTTCCGCAATCGACAGACCATGAAAACCCCGTTCACCCAGTACCTCATGGGCCGCGTTGAAGATGCTCTCTTTTTTATCCAGAATCATCAGTGTGACTTTCGATTGAATGAACGTTCATTCATTCTAGATGGGCATCAAATCAAGTCAAGGCAGCAAGGCGATTTGCGACTGCGATCTGCCCCTTTTCGGCTGTCAGCTGGGGAGTATTGGAAGAAAAGTGTGCAATGTGCTTGAAAAAACAACGAACAGTGTTTCGGTGACAGAAAAGTGTAGACAAACCAGCACCCATCATTAATAATGCGCCCCGTTCGACAGCGTAGCGCCCGTAGCTCAGCTGGATAGAGCGCTGCCCTCCGGAGGCAGAGGTCACAGGTTCGAATCCTGTCGGGCGCACCATCAAAAGTGCGTCGGTTAAACGGGCGTTGTTGTGGAACGAAAACAGCTGTGGTGGCTGTAGCTCAGTTGG
>NZ_CAWLMI010000098.1:0-2314 GCF_963862045.1 Aeromonas sp. 159
GGATCTTGAACCCCGGATCCGTGATGATGATCCCTTCGTGGGTCTCGAATGCGACGGCAGAGAGGCGCATCTGGGCATCGGATTGCAGGCGCTCCAGCTCGGCCACCATCCGTACCGAGAAGGTATTGAGCACCGAGGTGAGGTTGCTGGTATCTGCCGGAGCCGAATAGAGCAGCGCCAGATGGCCCAGAAGTTGGCCTCTGGCATCAAATAGCGGCTGACCATAATAAGTCTGCCCGGCCGCCAGCCAGGGTTGATACTCCTGCGACTCGTCGATCACCTCGAAACAGATGGCCCCTTGCTTGTAGAGCTCCTGACAGGGGGAGCCCGCCAGCGGATAGTCCTTCTGCGCCAGCCCGTCGGCGGCCAGCACTTTGACCCGGTCGGCACCGCACAACTCACCCACCCAGACCGCATCCACCTTGAGGATATGGGCCAGCTGGCTGACCAGGGTATTGAAGAAATCGAGCCCGGTGCGGGCAGAGAGCGCCTGCGCCAACTGGGTGAGCAGGGTGGTTTGCAGCAACGGCAAAGAGAGATTGAGGGAGGAGACCGCCCTGTTGGCGGTATCAAGAGGGGCCAGCCAGCCACAGCAGATCTGCTGGGTGGGCACAAACTGGCCGCTCCAGAGCACATGGTTGAGCTGCCCCTGATCATCTTTCAGATGGCCGATAAACTGCTCGGGCAGATGCGATTCATGAAGCCGGACAAGAAAATCGGCAAAACCTGCCTCATCTTCCGGTAACAGGCGAGCGGCCCAGGGATGATTGCCCTCCCCTTGCCACTGCTGGTAGGCCCCCTGATCAGAGAGACTCCACTGATCATGTTGCCGATCGAAAAACCACATGACTTGCGTGGCCTGCTGCTTCATTTACCACTCCAACACAACAACCAACCACGTTTGATGTCCAATCAGGCATAGCAACGCCCCCTGCATCCGCTCATCAGATCAGAGGTTGCGAGGGAAGAGTACAAACATGCGATATCAAGCAGTGGAAACCGGACATGAGGTCGACACGAAGTGCTGCCAAGAAGGGACAGAAACGATCCTATTCCCGTCATACTGCCTGCCAGTTTCATGGAGCTCAAGCTGTTTTTGGCACGAAACCGGAAAAGATCACAATTTATAAGTTGCTGAATAGCCAAGGGAAGGTTATGTGACATGGATCACATTTCAATCTTTACCAATGAGTAATCTGAAGGTGAAGACACAAGCAAGACGACCCGAAGGGGGCCAATATGAAAATCGAAATTACCAGCAAAATCATCGACATCACCCCGGCTATCCGCGAGCGCATCGAATCCCGTTTTGAAAAGCTCGAACGTCTTCAGGTGCCTCTCATCACACCCCATGTGATTGTTTCCAAAGAGCGTCTGATGTTCACTGTCGAAGCCAGTGCTGGCATCCCCAACGGCAAACTGTTTGCCCAAGCAGAGCATGAGGATCTCTACGCCGCCATCAACGAACTGGGGCAAAAACTGGAGCGCCAACTCAACCGTCACACCGAAAAGCCGATTGCCCGTCGTGCCAATGCCGCGCTCAAAGAGCAGCCACAACCGGATGAAGCTGACGCTTGATTGCATGCCGCAAGGCTAAAAATTCTAAAGAGCATAAAGGCGGGATCACCCGCCTTTTTGTTGCCTGTGATTTGCCGACAAACATCGCGTTACACCAGTGAACAGGCGCCATCAACTGAGCCAATGCAACCGGGTATCCACCCCCTGTTGCAAACGATCGAGGATCGGCAGCAATACCAGCGGGTCCTCCTGGCGTGGCATATCGGCCAGCTTTCCTTGCAACCGCTCCCGCGCCAGCGGTGACAGGTTGTCGTAGACAGCCTCATCCATCAGCGGCTGTTTGACCGCCAGCGGCGGTGTTTGCAGCGCCAGCCAGAGCCGCACATCCACCATGCTTCCCCCTTGCTGCAACCGCTCATTGATGGCACTGCAGTCACTCCCCGCCCCTTCAGCCACCAGCACCTCTGCCGGTCTCAGCGCAAAGTGCAGACGCCAGTCACGGCTCTGGGGAGTGGCCGCCGGTTTGGCATCAAACCAGGGCTGTTCCTCCACCGCATCGGTCAGCAGGGCGAGATGCAACCGGAAATCAGCCCGATCGCCATGCTGCAGGTCACGGTTGAGGCGCTGCCCCAACTGGCCCTCATCAACGAGCAGGTGATTACGGATTGAACTGGGCAGCATGAGATAACTCTCGAAAATGGCGATTTCACTGGTTATCGGCCACAAATCCAATTCTTTTAATGGAAAAATCCTACTTGGGGGTTCACAAAACCGGAAGATCTGTTAGTATGCGCCT
>NZ_CAWLMI010000099.1:0-9447 GCF_963862045.1 Aeromonas sp. 159
TCAAGGCGGACTATTCGCTGACGGTGGATGCCTCCATGCACCAGAAGCTGGGGCAGTCACTGCTGGTTGATGCAGGCAGTGAAGTGCACCACAAAGCGGGGATGAAAATCGTGATGGAGGCGGGCGCCGAACTGACCCTGAAAGTCGGCGGCAGCTTTGTGAAGATTGATGCCGGTGGTGTCACCCTCTTTGGCGGCTCCATCAAGATGAACTCTGGCGGTAGTCCGGGTTCTGGCTCTGGGTGGGCGGGTCAGATGCCCGGCCTGCCGGGTGTGGTCAAGGTGCCACCCGCGCCACCAGCCACTATCCCAGCGATTGCCATTCAAAAGAGCATGGAGTCAATGGCCCCGCTGGTGAAACCCTGCCCCTTTGCCCAGGGAGGTAAGGCATGACTTTTCAAGAGTGGCGCAGCCAATATCCCGGCCAGTTGTTTGCCGTCGTCGATGCTGCGCTCGATACCACCGCTGTGGCGGACTACTGCAACCAGGGCGGTGCCAATGCCATCCCCTTGTTTGCCGGTACGGCGTATGCGGACCAAGCCGAACAAGGCCCTTGGCTACTGCCCAACCCAGCTCCCGAGTTTATCGCGGCTCACCCGCAACTGGGCGGCGTCTACGTCTCAAGTGATGCCTCTGTAGATACAATCCAGCAGCACTGGCAAAGCCTGATAGAAGTGGCCTTCGAAGGAGAGGTGATGTGGCTGCGCTATGCCGATAATCGGGTCTTTCCCAAGATGCTGGACACCATGAGTCAACAGGAGC
This sequence comes from Aeromonas sp. 159, assembly GCF_963862045.1. Classification (NCBI taxonomy): domain Bacteria; kingdom Pseudomonadati; phylum Pseudomonadota; class Gammaproteobacteria; order Aeromonadales; family Aeromonadaceae; genus Aeromonas; species Aeromonas sp. 159. The sequence continues at coordinate 762 of NZ_CAWLMI010000099.1, forward strand.
TCGATGATGTGCTCGGCCCCTGCTCAAGCCTCTGGGCCAACGATAGTGTGTGGCAGCGAATGTCTGATGCTGAATTCACGCACCGCCAAGCGCCTTGGTTTCGCATTCAGCCTCACCACCTGATACCGCTGTATGACGAAAGCCGTCACGCCTACATCCTCTCTCGCCACTTCTGGCAACGGATGGAGGATATGATGGCGCGTCATCCCAATCCGGAAGCCGCCATTACCACCGCCCTCAAGCAGGCTAATCAAGCTGGGCTGACAGGTGACGTCCTTGATGGCGTGGTAGCTGGCGCTCTCACGCTGCAGGCAAGCATGACGCTGGATGCCATCAGAGCGCCGTTGATGCTGACCGATGATGAAATGGCTCAGGTGAATAACTGGCTGAACAAACACCCTGATTTGATAGGAGCTGTGTAATGGCTATCAGCGCCCACTGCATCCCCTGTGAAAAGAACAACTGCTGGATTGAGATAGACGTTCGCGACGAACAGAACCGCTCGTTCAAGGGGCAAAAGGCCACCTTGACCGATGCCACGGGCACCAGCAAAACCGTGACCCTAAAAGATGGACCAACCCTGGTACAAGGCTTTGCGGTGGGGCCGGTGACGATCAAGCTGGAGACCCAACCCTGGCTTAAAGCAGCCCAATCTCGTGAAGCCCTGAAAGAGGGCGAAACCAGCCAGGTTCCCGCTTATACCGACAAACTTTTCGGTCACGACGATGTAAAGCGCGAGCATGTCAAAGTAACTACTGGCGACCTTTGCCTCACTGACCCAGAACAACCGCTATCGGAAGGACATAAAGCCGGGCAAGCCCAACCGCCGCGCTTTATCACCAAGCACTCCTACGTGATTGAGGTGAAGGGCTATCAGCTCACCACCCTGCGTATCGGGGTGTTCTTTGATGGCACTGCCAACAACACCTTCAAGCACAGGGAAGGGAAAAGTGCATTGGAGACCGCCTTGGCGCAATGTAGCCTGGAAGAGCAGCAGGTATTGCTGGAGCAGTGTTTTGAAGGGGCGTTGCCTGATGATCTCAATAACAGCGAGAAGAACGATATCACCAATATTGGCAAGGCTAGGGAGCTATATAAGCTGCCGACAAAATCCGAATTGAATGTAGCTGTTTATGTTGAAGGTATTGGCACCACCGAAGGGCAGAACGATGCAAAAGCCGGTCTAGCCGCAGACAAGGGTGATACCTCTAGTGCTGTTCGGGTTGAACAGGCCTGTCAAACCCAAATTGTGGCAGAGGTCAAAAAACAACTGGAGCGAATACTGCCCACAATCGAATGTATTCATAAGGTCGAGTTCGATGTTTTTGGCTTTAGCCGGGGCGCTTCTGCTGCCCGCCAGTTTGTAAACCGTATCGACCAGAAGGGCGATCACCCTCTGGTGGAAGCCATGGCCGCCGACCCCGATATCCCTCTGAAGAAGGGCTTTGACTGGGCCAGTCGTGATGATGTGCGGATCCAGTTTGTCGGGCTGTTTGATACCGTGGTCAGCTCCTATCTGTGGGGTAAGCGTAATGTGGCGCTGGCCCCTGATTGTGCCGAACGAGTAGTGCATATCGTGGCGGCTGACGAGTGGCGCTATCACTTTGACTTGACCCGTATCACCGACGATGCCGCAGGCACTGCACTCGCGGAGAATTTTACCGAAGTGATTATTCCCGGCGCCCACTCCGACATCGGTGGCGGCTATTACAGCCGCTGGAGTTTGCGTGACCCCAATTATGCGTCACCGCTGATCACTGAAAACAGTGTGATCGCAACCTTCAGCTCCAATGAGTTGCCGCATGTCCATCCAGCTGATGCACAGGCATATCGGGATGCCAGTGCCTATGCAAAAATGCGTGCTGGACAAGGCTGGGGCAAAGGTGCCGTGTCTCTGGCTAGCTATAGTGATGCAACTCGGCTTGGCTATCTCAATGTGCGCCCTAGGTCACTGGGTCCGATCACGGGCAGTCAATCTGGGGGGCTTAGAAACATCAGCGTAGATGTGGTACTGCACCGGGTGGTGGAGGGGGAATATTCACGTATACCGCTGCACATGATGGTGGAAGCGGCGCGGGATGCTGGAGTGCCTTTTAAGAAGTGGGTATCACAAGGTGACAATGCCTACCGCCTAGATAGTGCGCTCTCGTATCCCACTGTGAACTTAGCCAAACTCGATGAGCTATGGGTTGATGTGGCCCAACGGCGCGGAGAGGTGATCAACTTGGCTCGTAGCTTACCTGATGAGGTGTACCAAAAGTTGCGGCTGAGTTATTTGCACTACAGCGCAGATACCGGGCTAGTCAACAAGCCCAATAGGGTTGGTGACAAAGAGATCCGCAAGCTGACGGGTAATCAAAAGGGAGGTTATTAATGCGCTGGATACTCTTACTGGTTTTGTTGCCACTAGTCACTGCTTGTCAGGCCGCGTCTTCCCCATCCCAAAATTTGGAGTGGTGGCATATGGTCGGTTCTAACTCAGATGAACTATGGGTGACCGAGGTACTCTTTTATCGCCAGGGCAAATTGGTTGATGCCTCGACGAATGGTTCCGCCGGATTTTTTGGGGCTGAAGGGTTAAAAGAAAAAGACTATCGCTGGAGTATTTCAAAAGGGAGCCACACCACACGACCAATTCCAGATCGGGTGGAACTAGAGTGGATTTCATTCCACGACAAAAAACGCTATCGCATTAGCCTGGCATTGCCAGCAGAGCTGGAAAGCATGATTGCACAACCTTATCGCATCAAGGTGAAAGATGATTGGCGCGAAGAGCGTCGAGATAACATTGGCTTAGGCATGGCCACTGGTGGATATGTGGAAGCATTTTTAACCAGTGTCAGAGTGACACCTGATATCCTGCTGGCCAGGGGGATTGCTAAGGAAATTCAAACCTCGCAAGACAAGGAAAATCCTGTCACCAAAGTATACAAAGAGTGGTTCGACGATTTTGATAAAGCATACGGTGATGCCTATCAACAGTACCCCACCCCCAGTGGTATGGCTTGGGCTCCGATCATGGACGCTTACCGCGCCGCCCAACCCAAGACAGATACTGACCCAGTAAGGTAACACCATGGAGCTTGAAAGTGCCGGCTAAGGGTACCAAACCAACATCACCAAATATCCTCCCGCGGCAGCTCACGCTAGAGGCAATTACAGCTCTGCGCCAAGATATGCGCCGCCGATACATTGATAATATGAAGGCGCTTGAGACCATGGATCTCTCCCATCTAGAGCAGGATGTACCAACGCAGAGATGAAATCTATCGTCGCATTATCGGTTTTTTGCCTTTCATTGATGGCCTGCGCGGCGCCACAACCTTTGCCTCAATTTGCTTGGGATTATGGTACAGGCAGTAATATAGATCTTACTAAGAACACCAAGACCGAGTTCTATCTTAGAGGGAAACAAGTTTATGCCGACCGTTTGGCCGGTGGCGGAGCTGGAGGTCTACTTGCCGATAGAATCAAGGTGCAACGTTATTATTGGGCGGGTGGTGGTGGCCTGCCTACCGACGGTGTTCCCATCCCCGATAAAGCTGTGATTGAGATGGTTTCCTTCCATGATCGCAAGCGCTACCGTATAAAGGTGGACTTGCCTGCCAATCTGGAGCAACAGATGCGCCAGGTCTACTCTGTTGAGGGGCGTTATGACCGCCGTAGCTGGCTCTATTTTGGCCTAGCGCCAGGCGGCTATTTTGAGGTGTTGCTCAAGGGAGATAGGTTAAATGTTAAGCCAGATATTCTGCTTGCTCGTGGTATTGCCGAAGTTGTGACTGATGATTGGTATGACAAGAAAGTAGCGATAGATCGCCAATATGGAATGGATGATTTTGACAAGAAATATGGCGCGTTATTCAAGCAATACCCAGTTCCCAATGGCATGGCCTGGGCGCCTATCATGGATGCTTACCGCGCAGCACAGCCTAAGACTGATATAACTCCGGTTCAATGATGATATTAACACGCTGGATTTTTATACTGACGTTCCTGCTATCAAAGTCTGCATTGTGCGATGACGATGGCCCCAAATCCATGGACTGGTCATATATGGTAGGGTCCAATGCTGATGAAATTTGGCATGCCAAGGCTAATTTTTATCGTGAGGGGAGTCTGATTCATGGTTCTTCAAATGGTGATGCAGGGTATGTTGGAGTAGAGGCATTACAACGAAAAGATTATCGGTGGCGTATAGGTGGAGGACGAAAGCTATATAACAAACCAATTCCAGATAAAGTGGATATTGAGTGGATTTCATTTCATGACAAAAAACGCTATGGCATTACTTTAACCCTTCCACAGGATTTGAATACACAACTCGCTCAAAACTACTTGATTGTCAATGCAGAGAAACGCCAAAAAGCACGGAGAAATATTATCGCTCTTGGGCTAGCGCCAGGAGGTTATGTTGAAGTGTTTCTAACTAAATTCAATGTCAAACCTGATGTATTGCTCACAAGAGGCCTTGCTACAGAAGTACATCCTTGGCAAGACACTAAAGTTCCACTTACTAAACAGTTCCATAATCCTTTTAAATCGTTTGATGATAGCTATGGAGCGAGTTACCAACAGAACCCTGTCCCTCTTGGCATGGATTGGGCCCCCATCATGGACGCCTATCGCGCTGCCCAACCCAAGACAGATACTGACCCAGTGCAGTGATGACTTGTATGCGCTGGATAAACTTTGGGCCTTATCTGCTATCGAACTGAAGGTCGCCAAGAACTTGGCTCATCAATTATCACCTGATGTTTACCGCGCCTTGCGTCGTGACTATCTCCACCACAGTGCCAGCAACAAGGGCATTGCAAATCCGGCCCATACCAATAAAGACGAAACGAGTATTAGTAAAGAGAGGCGCGAACTGATAGGGAACAAGGTGTCATGATGTTAAAACGATGGATATTAGTGCTTGGCCTGCTTTTTCCTCTGTTGGCTTGTGCTGCGAATACAAAGATCAAACCTTTTTCTTGGCGTTATGGTACAGGCTCTAATGTTGACAGTTTTTGTACAACCAAAGCAGAGTTTTACTGGCAAGGTAAGAAGGTGGTGGGTTATCCAGGAGGGGGCTGCAACGCTGGCATTCTTCAGAGTAAACTTATCAATAAAAAGTATTACTGGGCTGGTGGTGGAGGACTGCCGACAGACGGTGTACCGGTACCCGATAAAGCCGTGATTGAGATGGTTTCGTTCCATGATCGAAAACGATACCGCATCAAGGTAGATTTACCGATCGATCTAGAGCAGAAAATGCGTCAGGTGTATTTGGTTGAAGGGCGTTATGATAGACGAAATCGCCTCTATTTTGGTTTGGCTCCTGGTGGTTATTTCGAGGTCATATTAACCGGAGGAGGATTGCAGCTCAGTCCTGACCTACTGCTTGTCCGCGGCATAGCCGAAGAGGTAACCGATGATTGGTATGACAAGAAAGTACCGGTAGTACGCCAATATGGAATGGATGATTTTGACAAGAAATATGGTGAGCTATTCAAACAATACCCAATTCCCAATGGCATGGACTGGGCCCCGATCATGGACGCTTATCGCGCAGCACCGCCCAAGACGGATACCGATCCGGTCAATTGATTTGGATTGCGGTTTAAGAGGTATCAATGAAGCTGTACCAAAACCTGTTTGCCCTGCATCTGCTTTTTCATCGTGATAATGACCATATTATGACCGCCGAATTGGTCGAGAGCACTAGGCAGGAAAGGCTAATGATCAGGGAGGATTCGCATTCACTTGATGGCCATCAGATGGTTGTGTAGTACAACGGGCCTGTTGGCAAGATAGGCGCGATTTATCCGTAACATTTTCACTCTGAGTAGATTTTTCCATGAAATTTAACGCTTTATGGCTGGCGCTGGCTACCGGCCTGCTCGCAGCCTGCTCTTCCACAACTTCACTCACTGACGCCGAGTTATCCCAAGCCGCAAAGCAGGGGGATGGCCGAGCCCAATATGAGCTGGCCAAACGTCTGGCCAGCCAACCTGATTACCCCAACGCCATGCACTGGATGCAGCAGGCCGCTGAGCAGTCGGGCCCTTTGGCTGCCGATCAGCAGGTCCGTGCCAATGCTGCCTGGCAGGTAGGGGAGTGGTATCAGGCTGGACTCGGTGAGCCAAAGAATCCAGCACTTGCTACTCAGTGGTGGCAGCGCTCTGCTCGCCTTGGCAACAGCAATGCCAGCTATCAGCTGGGCCTGATGTGTCAGGAGCAGCATCAGGGCAAGCTGGTCAGTGAATGCCTCGACTGGTTCGAGAAAGCCGCCAAACAGGATCATGCAGAGGCGCAATTGATCCTTGGGCAGTGGTATGCCAAGCAGCAGGGGGCGGATGAGGATGCCGTCAAGTGGTTGGAAAAAGCGGCAGAGCTGGGCAATCGTGACGCTCAGTATCAGCTGGGCAAGCGCTATGAGCAGGGGAAAGGGGTGATCAAACGCCCGGATATTGCCCTGCGCTGGTTTGAGAAGGCGGCCGCCCAGCAGCAGCCGGATGCCTTGTTGTTGCTGGCTCGTCAGGCTACACCAACTGATGCTTTCGCGGCTTATCAGCGGGCTGCCAATGCGGGTTCTGCCGAAGCTGAACTATGGCTGGGTGTTGCTTATCTGGCGGGAGAGCAAGTGCAAGCTGATCCTGCGTTGGGCAGATATTGGTTGGAGTTGGCGGTGACTCATGGCTCGCATGAGGCGGAGTACCAACTGAGCTTGCAACAAACAGATGGCGTAGCCAGGCAACATTGGTTGACTCTGGCTGCGGAAGGCGGGATCACCAAGGCCAGTTTCGAGCTGGCGCAGTTGCAGCAAGAGCAGGGTGAGTTGGAGCAAGCCAGAGCCAGCTATGCCAAAGCTGCTGGACAAGGTCATACCCAGGCTCAATATGCTTATGGCGAGATGCTGCGGCAGGGTTTGGGCGGTAAAGAGGACTATGTGTTGGCACTCAAGCAGTATCGTCTGGCTGCCCAGCAGGGTGACCGGATGGCTCAATACCGTATGGGGACCATGCGTGAAGAGGGACTGGGGGCTCCGCGCAACCGGGTACATGCCTATGCCTGGTTATCTATGGCGGCAACAGAAGGGATGCCAGAAGCCGTGCTGGCTCGTGATGAGCTGGAAGCAGCGATGACCAAGCCGGAAGTCAAACAGGCGCAAAAGCTCTCTGAGCACTGGTTTGGCAAGATCGCCACTATCTGGCAAAAAGGCTGATAGCTTGACAGGCAAGTGGCCCTTAAGGGCCACAGTGTTATCCCATAGCCCCTGGGTTTTGAGCGCATGATGGGGTAATACGACGCTCACAAGCACGCCAGGGCCAAAAACAACCAAGGGGTTGGCTCCATGATGATGCCAACCCCTTGTTTTATATGGCGCTCCCGACTGGAGTCGAACCAGTGACCTGTCCCTTAGGAGGGGACCGCTCTATCCTGCTGAGCTACGGGAGCTGTGTGGCGGGCATTATACAAGAAGCAATTCCCTTTTAAACCCTTGATTCTTATTCCAATACTGCCAAATCCCCATTCTGGATGTTAAACGGCGAATATTTGTTCTGGCTGCTGATGATGGCGCCATCGTCGAATACCTGTACTACCTCAAACAGGCCGTCGGCTGGGTTGCGCATCATGCGCGACTTGCCGTAGGGGTCGATAAAGTCGGCGTTGTGCTGGATGCGGAACTGATCGCCAAGCTTGACACCGTTGCGCCGCCCCAGATTGATGTAGGGGCCTCGTTCGTTCTGGCCAACCACCCGGGCGGTGACCGGGGCGCAGGTGAGCTGGGCTACCAGATCCTGAGCCGCCTGCTGCAACTGGTAGTTGACCTCCTGGCCATAGCTTGACTGCCAGAACTGGCCGCTGCTGCTGCCCACCTGTTCCCGCTTGCCAAAGGTCCAGGTGGCACGCCCTTCGTAGACCTTGCGGTTGACCAGACTGCCGTTGATGCCATCGAACAGGTAGAGCTGCATGCGAAAGTTGCGTACGGGATCCTCATACCAGCTGGTCAGCTGGTTGCCTTGCGGCTCTATGGAGAGATCGTCGATGCTGCCGAGCACCAGATACTGGCTGTCGGTACGCAGGCTGAGCGCCTTGATCTCTTCGAGGGCACTGCGATCCCCCTGTTGCAGGTGAAGCGGGTCGATGCGCAGGTTTTCATCCAGCCACTGGCGCACCGCGACCCCTTGCGGCGCGTTGGCGAGAGTCTCGAACAGTCGTCGCGAGAGGTTTTCCGGCATGTCGTCCATGGCGCCGTAGCTGGCTTGGTCCGGATAGCGCATCCGCAGCCTCACCAGTGTCAAATCCTTGGCGAAGTGCTGGGTCTGGCAGATCTGGCGCTCGGCCTGAATGTCGGCCACTAGCGTGATATACATGCGGCCGTTGCGCACCTCTTCCCGCTTGAGCCGGTACTGGCGAATGTCGCCGCCGGAGCGGATCTGGATCTGCTCGGAGCGAAGGCTGCCATTTTCCAGACGCTGGACGCTGGAAACGGCCGCGCCGCTGGCCAGCAGCGCCTGACGCAGGGCGTCGCGGGTCGCCTGCTCGCGGGCATAGACCTCATCGCCCCCCAGAATGGCGGCGCTGCCCTGTGCTTCGATAAGCTCGGCGCGGGCGCTCAGGCTGGCCAGCAGCAGGGTCAACAGCAGCGGTAATTTCATAGCAGATACCTTGAGTTGGCGGGCAGCCGAGCCATGTTGAG
>NZ_CAWLMI010000100.1:0-1049 GCF_963862045.1 Aeromonas sp. 159
GTAGGGGCGCATTATAGGGAGCTGCGCTGCGATGACAAGACTTTTTTTGAAGATAATCACGAAAATTTCAAATTATTCAATTAGAAACAGCTTATTCAGTGTATATATACAATGTTATCCACAATCCGGTTATTTCACTCCCATTTTAGCGTCATTTATGTCGCCTTCAGTGACCTTGGGAATGCCATACTGGAGCCGATAACCTCTCCCGAGTGGTCCATGGTAGCGCCAATCAGGAAAGCTGGTTACCATGGAGGTGAATATAGTGTTGCACCTTTTTTGCTTTCATTTACAAAAGGTCTTTTAAGATGAATTTATCCAAGTTTCCCGTATATATGCAGGCCGCAATCCTTGCTCTGGTATTGGCAGTGGTTGGCTACCTGGTTGCCCAGGCCCTGCAGTTCTCTTTGAAAGCGGAAGTGATTTTTGCAGCAGGTCTGGCCATCGGCGGTTTCGTGGTACCGCTGTTCCTGAAGCGAACCCCGGCTAATGTTGCCGAGTCGATCGCCAATCAGGAGACTTGCACCTTATATGTAGGCAACCTGCCCTATCGCGCCAATGAGATCGCAGTGCGCGAATTGTTTGCCGAACAGGGCCAGGTCATTTCCGTGCGGTTGATGAAGGACAAGGCAACCGGCAAGCGCAGAGGTTTCGGTTTCGTGGAGATGCCCGCCGCCGATGCCGCCAAGGCGATTGCCGCTTTGAATGATAAAGAGTACCAGCAGCGCACCCTCAAGGTGCGTGAAGCGAATGACAAACGTGATAAAGAGGAAAGAGAAGGTAGCGAAACTGACGCCTAACCGCTCGTCAGTACTTCACCTCTTCCAGTGATGACAGCCCCCATGCTTGCAAGGGGGCTGTCAGTTTTTGAGCCTCCCCATCCAGCCGGGTACAGTAAGCCCTGGCAATTACCTCTTCTATATGTACAGGCTGCACTGTGGCATGCCCACCATTGTGCAGCAACCAGGCCACCCGTTTGGCAACAGCACTGCCCGAGTCAACAAGCTGACATTGCGGCATCAGTTGCCCAATCTCTTCATTGAGTAGCG
>NZ_CAWLMI010000101.1:0-11235 GCF_963862045.1 Aeromonas sp. 159
TGATAAAACGTTTTATCAACTTACAAGTGCCGACAGGATCACAGAATAAGGGGGCTGGCTGGCAGCAGGATCCAAATTTGTGAGCCGGATCGGCCCAATGGTGATGTAACGTTTCACTTGAGCATCTGAGCAGGTATGCTGGGGCCTCGCTCTCAACTGTCCATCGTCCGTTCGCCCTATGTCGCCCAAATCCCTCTCTGCCAAAGCCACCAAGATCACCGATGTCGCCCAGCGGGCGGGAGTGTCGGTCACCACCGTCTCCATGGTGCTCAACGGCAAGGGCCGCATCTCCCCGGCCACCGCCGAGCGGGTGCAGCAGGCGATAAAAGAGCTCGACTACGTGCCCAACAGCGCCGCCGCCAACCTGCGCAGCCAGCAGTCCAATCTGGTGGGGCTGATCCTGCGCGACATCACCGACCCCTTCTATACCGAGGTGACCGCCGGGGTGAGCGAGGTGCTGGAGCAGCAGGGCTATCTGCTGTTTCTGACCCAGTGCGGCCACAGCCCGGAGCGGCTGCAGCAGAGCATCCACTCCCTGTCACGGCAAGGGGTGGCGGGCATCATCTTCAATCCGGTGCGCGGCGCGGCGGCCAAAACCCTGGAGACCCTGATCGACTCCGAGCTGCCGGTGGTGTGCGCCGCCCGCTCCTACTATCGGGATGATGTGGACTTTATCGGCCCCGACAACACCCACGCCGCCAAGCAGGCCACCACCTACCTTATCGAACAGGGCCACCGCCATATCGCCTATGTCGGCGGGCGGGCCGACTCCCTCACCCGCGCCGAGCGCATCGGCGGCTACTGCGCCAGCCTGCTGCAATATGGCCTGCCCTTCAAACCTGAGTGGGTACTGGAGTGCGAGCGCACCCAGCGCAGCGCCGCCGACACCATCGCCCAGCTGCTGCACCAGCACCCCAAGGTGACCGCCGTGCTCTGCCACTACCCCGAGGTGGCGCTCGGCGCCATCTATGGCGTCGAGGCGAGCGGCCGCACCGTGGGCAAGGATAACTACATCGGCCAGCAGGTGGCCCTGCTCGGTTTTGACGACGTGGCGGAGGCCGAACTCACCTCCCCCGCCCTCACCTTTGTCAGCTCACCGGCCCGCGAAATCGGCCGTCAGGCGGCAAGGCGCCTGCTGACCCGGATGCTGCAACCCGAGCTCGCTCCCAACCGCCATATCATCACCCCCAACTTGCAGAAGCGAGAATCAGCCTGAACTAGCTGGACAAGCCCGAGCTCACCCCACCCGCCATATCATCATCGCTCACCAGCAAACCGCAGAAGCGGGCATCGGCCAGAAGCACACGGCTGCGGCGCGCGGGCAAATAACAAAGAGGGGGCGCAAAATGTGAACCTGCTCACTGCGCCGGCAAGGAGAGATTGAGAGCCAAGTGGAGAGGAATATGATGGGCGTCCACTCTCTTCACGAGCCCATTTATGAGCAACCCGCACGACCAGAACCCGCCAAGTGAAATCCATCGCTGTGACAAATGCAGGGAGCTTACCCGCCATATCGTGGTGCTGGTCGCCCGCGATCACAGCCAGGACATCATGCCCAAGGATCCGCGCAAAGCCTTCTGGCAAGCCTTTACTTCCAGCAGCATCACCAACTGGGCGTTTGGTGAAACACTGGCCTACCAGACCACCCATGTAAAACATCTGATCTGCGAACGCTGCGGGGAGAAGTTTCTGGAGTATTAAGCCGACTTCCAAGCTCGTCACCGTAAATCCTCAGGCGGCACCGCAAAGCCATCGCTGGCCCACTTACATCGGTAATTTATTAATCTTAAACTGGTTTTTATCTATTCCCCTGGTTGCCATCCCACCGCCTTGGTTAAGATGCTTCAGTTGGCAACCAAACCTTGACTGAGTCACGTCCATGAGCAGGAATAGCCATGCCCCCAAGGTCACACGCAGGTAAAAAAACTGTAGGCTGAGGGTTGGAACTCGGGGGAGGTGGGTCGTTTTACCTGATAAAAAGTGAAGGGTGTTGATTATCCGCTCATTAGAATCCGATTACTCTGGGCTAATCGAACCTACGGCCCTAACAATAGTCGTCGACCTTATACACACTCATGATGCGTGTTCACTACATACAGAAGTGGTACAACCTCAATGGCAGTCCGATAGAGCATAAATTGCTCCATGCGTCACTTTTCCAAGTTCTAGCTTTGGCCATATCAACATCATGACCTTTAGTGACGACTCAGATCGATGAGCTTTAGTAGACTTGAGCCATAGATACAATACAATTAGGGAGCTTTACATAAGGATTTTTAGCTATGAATGACAAAATTAGAAGACTAAGAATAGAGTACCTTTTTGGCTACAAAAACATCGATATGGATTTGCAGGATGTTACCGTTCTCGTTGGTAATAATGGCACAGGTAAATCGACAATTTTGCGTATTATCCATAGTCTACTCACTTTAAATGAGTCAGAGTCACTACGACTGTGCGACTGTGCTGAACTTTGGCTAGAAAATGATATAAAAATAGTTTATGAAAATTTTCACAAAGATGATTCTAGGGAGATCGTTGAGAAGATTTTTGCTGACACCATACATTCTAGAGATATAAATGTTAGTAGAATGGATTCTGAAGATATATTGAAATTGATGACGGTAAAGCTTGATAATTATAAAAAGCATAAAAAAGAAAATAAATTTCGAGTATATAGAAGAAATGTTAGAACAACACAGAGCTATTACATTAGTAATTTTTTAACTGATTCTAGCGTTGAATTTATTTCAACGGTTGATTTAAGCGCAAATTCGCGGTTCAACTTTACCACAATAGAAGGTGAAGGTGCGAACATGCTTGATAATTATATTGAGCTAGAACTAAGGCAGTTATATTCAGATGAGAGCCCAGCAAAGCGAACCGTATTAAGACGCATAATGAATAAACATCTTTCAGATAGCGGAAAGCGCATTAGACGAAGTAGTTCTGACATCACTGTTAGTTGTATTCGCTCAGGTGTTTTGTCATATAAAGCATTATCATCCGGTGAGCGTCAATTACTTTATATAATGTTAAAAGTCGTTAATGGAAGAGATAAAAACGCCATAATTTTAATGGATGAACCAGAGATATCTTTACATTTAAATTGGCAAGAAACATTAATTGACAGCATTAAAGAGATAAACCCTTCATCTCAGTTAATAATAGTCACACATAGTCCAGGTATAATAATGAATGGCTATCGAGATGCTTTTCGGGACATGGAAGATATTGAAATGGGTAGAAAATGATGGCCAGTTTCGGTGATATATTATCAAATCCTAATTATGTTCATGGGTTTACCAGAATCACTACTGGCAACTCTAAAGGCCTTCTTTATGTTGAAAGCCCCAATGATATTGGTTTTTGGCGTTATATTATTGAACATGTATGCCCTGGCAAATATGAAGTTAAGGCCGCAGCAAAACTAAAGGCAAATGGCAAAAGAACTCTCGAACTAGAATATTCAAAGCTTCATAAAAATTACATCGTAGGCGTTGATAGCGACATGGATTATTTATGCCCATCAAGAAATGAATACGCAACTCAATTAAATGATAGCTCTTTTGTATTACACACATTTTCGTATGCTAAAGAAAGCCTTCAATGTTCGACAGAATCGATTGAAGATATAATGGAGAGGCTCGTCTATTGTGAATCTTATAACAACGAAATATCGGAGACTCTGCTAAAGCTTTCCCATATAATTTATGATGCTCTAACTATACATTTATTCCGCCATAACTCTCAGCCTAAGCACTATCATGATGGTATTCTGTGGCCTGTTTTGAAAATGCCTAAAAATACCACTTTAATAAACCATGGAGATCTCAAAGAAAACCCGATAGCTTTAACTAGCTTACAAGAAAAACTATCAGCATTTATTGGCACATATAATATTATGTCTTCTGAACGTGACGAATTCAATGCTTATGTTTTTAATTTAAATGCCAAGGGACTTACTCCGGGAACTGCCTATCAATTTATTAAGGGACATATATTACATGATGACTATGTTTTTCCAATGCTCAAGATTTATAGGGATAAACTGTGTAGTCTAGAAAAAGCGAAAGTTGGTAGAGAGTGCCGAAGTACTGATAAAACAGGGGAAAGAGAGGTAAGGATTGGTGAAATTGATAATTTTTTTAATAAAACCAATGTTTTGGAAACACTATTAAATAACACCCTCAATTATACTAACAACCCTATTTATAATAGGATTAAAACAAAGCTAAGACAGCTAGATACGTGAGTCGTATATATTACGTGTACATATAGGCGTTGTTTCCCAAATCAGGTAGTAACTGCCCCAGCCCCAAGTAGCCTTTACACTCGGGGCTTTCTAACGAGCAAACCAAGGGGATTCAGTTTGTTTATGGCGCTTACATACGCCAAGACTTCTCCCACTTGGCCGTTGTAGTTACGCAGACTGATTTTCCCCGCCAGCAACTGCTTGAACCGATACATCGCCGTCTCTGCCAGCGAGCGACGGTGATACACTGATATCTTCTTCCAGCCCGAAGGTTCGAATAGCGGAGCGTATTCGGACGTTCGCATTATCACCTCTATCTTTTCGTCCATCCCCTCTCTTGCCACCACCCAGCCTGCCCAAACAGGCGGTGCAATTCACTTCGTTCATTGCACCCTACGGGGCCAATACCTGCGGTTTCATTCTCCCGTTGTGGTGAGCTGTCTGGCACCGATGGCGCAACCCATTTCTCCAGCTTGTTCTGCTCACGCCTCCCCTGCGCCCTCTCTCTTCCCGCCAGCGGGGGCATTTCTGTGCGTTGGCTCACATCCCGCAGCCGTTTATCACCTCACAAATTTACAGACAGAGCGCCCCCATTCGCTGAGTAAAAACTCACCGCACGGCCAAAGCGCTGAACCACGAACAAACACAACCAATTGATTTTAATCATCAATAAAAATACGAGCGATTCAATCCGCCCCCAATTCGGCAGCTGTTCAGCTTTGCGATCAGGGTCACACTCAAGGTGATGGCGCACAAAAATCCAGTTATTCGCACATTTGTCCGATAGGGTGACCTCTGCCCCGGCGCGATAATAGTCGGGTCAATTTTGTCTGCATGCCGGCCTGCAAGGGCGGCATGCCAACAGGCTCCGGCAACGGAGCGGGGAGAGCGCCATGATAACCACCTTGATCAATGAACATCTGATCAACCTCGATTTGAAAGCGACGCGTAAGGAAGAGGTCTTCACCGAGATGGCCCGCCTGCTGGTCGCGCAAGGCAAGGTCAGCGACGAGCAGCAGTTCGTCAAGGATCTGTGGGCCCGTGAAGAGCTGGACAACACCGGCTTTGAAGAGGGTGTTGCCCTGCCCCACGCCAAGAGTGCGGCGGTCAGCACCCCGGCCGTCGCCATAGGCATCAGCCGCAACGGCATCGACTACGGCGCCGAAGATGGCAAGCCGTCCAAACTGTTCTTCATGATTGCCTCCCCGGCCGGTGGCGCCAACCACCATATCGAGGTGCTGGCCGAGCTCTCCGCCAAGCTGATCGAAGAGGGCTTTATCGATGCCCTGCTGGCAGCCAAAACCCCGGCCGATGCGCTGGCACTGCTGCTGGCCAAGAAAGAGGAAGCGGCTGCCGCACCTGCGGCCAACAAGGGGCTGATCATCGGTGTCACCGGCTGCCCGGCCGGTATCGCCCACACCTATCTGGCGGCCGAGTCGCTGGAGCGCGCCGCCAAGGAGCTGGGTTATGAGGTGAAGGTGGAGACCAACGGCTCCATCGGCGTCAAGAACAGCCCGACTGCGGACGAGATCGCCCGCGCCGCCGCCATCGTGGTGGCCTGTGACAAGCAGGTGGACATGGCCCGCTTCGCTGGCAAACCCCTCATCAAGACCGGCGTGAAAGCCCCCATCAAGGATGGCAAGGGTCTGATTGAGCAGGCCCTGAAAGCCCCCGCCTATGTGGCAGACAAGGATGAGAAGAAGGGTGACGAGAAGCGCGCCAGCGGCGGCAGCTCGGATCTCTACCGCTACCTGATGAACGGCGTATCGCACATGATCCCGTTCGTGGTGACCGGTGGTCTGCTGATCGCCCTGTCACTGGCCATCGGCGGCAACCCGACCCCGAGCGGCATGCAGATCCCGGAAGGGAGCATGTGGAACCAGATCCTCAACGTCGGCGTGGCCGCCTTCACCCTGATGATCCCCATTCTGGCGGGCTATATCGCCTACGCCATCGGTGATCGTCCGGCACTGGCGCCGGGCTTTATCGGCGGCTGGATCGCCAACAACGGCAGCTTCTACGGCGCTGACGCCGGTACCGGCTTTATCGGTGCCATCATCGCGGGCCTGTTGGTCGGTTATCTGGTGCGCTGGATTGCCACTCGTCAGTACCACAAGATGGTGCAACCGCTGGTGCCGATCCTGATCGCCCCCATCGTCGGGTCGCTCTTTATCGCTGCGGTATTCATCTTCATCATCGGCGCCCCGATTGCCGACATGATGACTGGCCTCAACGCCATGCTGCTCTCCATGAGCGGTGGCAGTCTGGTGCTGCTGGGTATCGTGCTGGGTGGTATGGCTGGTTTTGATATGGGTGGCCCGGTCAACAAGGTGGCCTTCCTCTTCTCCGTCGGCATGATCGCCTCCGGTCAGACCCAGTTTATGGGTGCCATGGCCTGCGCCATCCCGGCTGCCCCCCTTGGCATGTCGCTGGCTACCGTACTCGGTCGCAAGCTAGGCATCTTCGACGAGTCCGAGATCGAAGCGGGCAAAGCCGCTGGCGCCATGGGTCTGGTGGGTATCTCCGAAGGGGCGATTCCGTTCGCCGCCCGTGACCCGCTGGCCGTGATTCCGGCCAACGTGCTGGGCAGCATGACCGCCGCTGTGATGGCCTTCCTGTTCGGAATCACCAACAGCGTTGCCCACGGTGGCCCCATCGTGGCCCTGCTGGGTGCCGTCAACAAGCCGCTGCTGGCCCTGCTCTGCATGATCTGCGGTGCCATCGTCACCGGCGTGGTCGCGGTTGCCCTGAAAAAGCTGCGGGTAAAAAAGAGTGACGAGGTGACCCTGGCCAAGGCGGCCTGAGTCCCTCTCGCCATCGCGGCTCATAGAGCATAAAAGAGGCCACCCCACGGGGTGGCCTCTTGTTTTTTGTGGATAGCTGGCGGGCCGTATTTCCCAATATCGCCCCCCGAGAAATAGTGGTCGATAAGCACTCTTCCCTCATCTCTCCCTTCACCTCTCTCCTTGCCTTTCCCTTGCTCCCTTCTGGCCTATCCATCCCACCAGCCCAGCACTCACACAGAGCGCCAAACTGGCTGAAATGGCAGCAATCCGGCGTCAGCGGTGTGATGTTTCTCACGCTTTGTCCGCGAAAGCGCAAAAACTAGGAAAATTTCCTAGCCCCACTAGGGATGGCTCTCAAGCCATTTTTTGCCCCTCTTATTAGAGTCACCCCACCTGATGTCGTGACCCGCACCGCGACGGGCAATGCGCCCCGTCATCCCGTGCCGGGCCCGGGTTTATATGGATGGAGCGTCGAGCGCAGCAACGGCTGACAGCCCCGACGTTCCGTTCCCCCTTCCGTGGCGTGACCTCGAACAACCTATCTACAAATGAGGGGCGCGGCGGAAATACCGTCTATCTCGCAGAGGATGAACGAAGATGTTGAAATTGCTCCAACAGGTCCGGGTCCCCACCCTGGACCTGCCGGTCGAAGCCCGGCGCAAGCTCTGGTTCAAGCCGTTTATGCAATCCTATCTGGTTGTATTTATTGGCTATTTGACCATGTATCTGATCCGCAAGAACTTCAACATTGCGCAAAATGACATGATCCAGGAGTACGGTCTCTCCATGACCGAGCTTGGCATGATCGGCCTTGGCTTCTCCATCACCTACGGGGTGGGCAAGACCATCGTCTCCTACTACGCCGATGGCAAGAACACCAAGCAGTTCCTGCCGCTGATGCTGATCCTCTCCGCTCTGTGCATGCTGGGCTTCAGTGCCAGCATGGGCGGCACCGGTTTCAGCCTCTACTTCATGATCTTCTTCTACGCCCTGAGCGGTTTCTTCCAGAGCTGTGGCGGTTCGTGCAGCTACTCCACCATCACCAAGTGGACCCCTCGCAACAAGCGCGGCACCTATCTGGGCATGTGGAACCTCTCCCACAACGTGGGCGGTGCCGGTGCGGCCGGTGTGGCGCTGTTCGGTGCCAACTACCTGTTTGATGGCAACGTGCTCGGCATGTTTATCTTCCCCTCCATCATCGCGCTGATCGTCGGCTTTATCGGCCTGCGCTTTGGTAGCGATTCGCCGGAAGCCTACGGCCTTGGCAAGGTGGAAGAGCTGTTTGACGAAGTGGCTAGCGAAGAGGATATCGCTACCGAAGAGCAGAAGCTGACCAAGTGGCAGATCTTCGTGAAGTACGTGCTGCTCAACAAGGTGATCTGGCTGCTCTGCTTTGCCAACATCTTCCTCTACGTGGTGCGTATCGGTATCGACCAGTGGTCTACCGTCTATGCCCACCAGGAGCTGGGCTTCTCCAAAGACGTGGCTATTCAGGGCTTTACCTTCTTCGAAGTGGGCGCACTGGTCGGCACCCTGATGTGGGGTTACCTCTCCGATCTGGCCAATGGCCGTCGTGGTCTGGTTGCCTGCGTGGCGCTGGCGCTGATCATCGCGACTCTGGGTCTCTACCAGCATGCCACCACCCAGTTCATGTTCCTGGGCTCCCTGTTCACTTTGGGCTTCCTGGTGTTTGGTCCGCAACTGCTGATCGGCGTCGCCGCCGTGGGCTTCGTCCCCAAGCAGGGCATCAGCGTGGCCGATGGCGTCAAGGGCACCTTTGCCTACCTGATTGGTGACAGCTTCGCCAAACTGGGTCTGGGCATGATCGCCGATGGCACCCCCATCTTCGGTCTGACCGGTTGGACCGGCACCTTCGCGGCGCTGGATATCGCAGCCGCCGCCTGTCTGGTGCTGATGGGTTGTGTCGCGGTCGCCGAGGAGCGCAAGATCCGCCGCATCAAGCGCGAACTGAAAGCCGCCGAACTGGCCGCCCAGACCGCCTGATAGCCATAACAACAGACGCAGATTGTTCAGGGCCACCCACAGGGGTGGCCCTTGTTGTTTGAAGCAACCAGACACCCGACTGGCCCATATCAGCCTGCACTGCCGTTCAAGGGACGGGCATATCCCCATCAAGATCCCACTTTTCATATGGACTTTTGGTAAAAGCCCCCCGCTGGCGCTATCTTGTTGCTCCCCCTTGTCAGCATCACAGAGAGCAGATGAAGATCGTCGCCGTCACCGCTTGCCCGACCGGTATTGCCCATACCTATATGGCTGCCGATGCCCTGCAAAAAGCCGCCACTGGGCTGGGACTCAAGATCAAGGTCGAGACTCAGGGCGCCATGGGCATGGAGAACATGCTGACCGCCCGCGATATTGCCAGCGCCGACCTGGTGTTGATTGCCTCCGATATCGAGATTGAGCAGAAAGAGCGCTTCCTCGGCTGCACCATCCATCAGGTGAGACTGGAAACCGTGCTGCTGGATGCCAACGCCGTACTCAAGGCCCTGCCGATCCCGGCCTGATGCTGACCCGCGAAATCACCTTCTACTGCCAGCAGGGGTTGAGCATCACCCAGGCCAAGCAGTTGAGCCGGCTGGCGGGGATGTTCAAATCCACCATCCGCTGCGCCAACCTTACCCGGCGTCAAACCGTTGCCGCCAGCAACCAGCTCTCCCTGTTGACCCTCGCCACCCAGCCCGGCGATCTCTGCCAGTTGCAGATTGAAGGGTGCGATGCCGAGCTCGCCCACATGGCCTTCACCTGCTGGTGCGGGGAGCTGGGTCAACCGCTGGTGCGCTCGCGCACCGCCGCACTGGCGGAGTTGCGACTGGCCAACGCCCTGCCCGACTACCATTTTGCCCTGCGCCAGCTGGCCCACAGCCCCGAACCGCTGACCAAAGCCGAGGCCCTCGAGCATCTGATCGATCTGCTGCCCGCCGAGCTGGTCAGCAACAGAGCCGCGCTGGAGGAGGCGATCAGTCGGCGCGAGCAGGTCTCGGCCACCATCATCCGCCCCGGCCTTGCCATGCCTCATGTATTGAGCGAAGGGATCAGCCAGCCAGCGCTGACCCTGCTCAATTGCAAGAAGCCCATCGAGTGGGGCTCTCAAATCGGGCCGGTGCAGACCATTATTCTGCTGGCGGTGCCGGTCGGTAGCGGACGGGAGACCCTGCGCCCCCTCACCCGACTGGCGCAGGCGATGATCGATGATGTGGTCAGCCACGCCCTGCTGTTGGCGGGCTCGGCCCCCGCCCGTCAGGCTATCGTCATCGAGAGCCTGCTGAGCTAGGCGAATTGGCTCTGGGCGCTGCTTGCTGTAACGCCAGCCATTCATCCTGCCCTCAGCACCCTGTGGTACACTCGCTGCCATCGTCTGTCTGAAGTGTGTATCCGATGAAATCTCCCCGCTCCCGTCTCTCTGTCAGCCGCGCGCCGCGCGATAACGCCCCGCGCACGGCGGCCAAACCCGCCGCACCCCGCCATGCATCCCCCCGCAAACCGGAGCTGGCCCCAGAGGATCGCAAATTGCTCCTGCTGAACAAGCCCTACATGGTGCTCTGCCAGTTCACCGACGAGGCGGGCCGCGAGACTCTCAAGGATTACATCAAAGAGCACGGCATCTACGCCGCAGGGCGGCTCGATCGCGACAGCGAGGGGCTGTTGCTGCTCACCAACGATGGCAAGCTGCAGGCGCGCCTCACCCAGCCGGGGGAGAAGACCCCCAAGACCTACTGGGTGCAGGTGGAAGGGATCCCGAGCGAAGAGAAACTGGCCGCCCTGCGCGCCGGTGTGGAGCTCAACGACGGCATGACCCTGCCCGCCGGGGCGCGCATCATGGATGAACCTGCGGTGTGGCCGCGCAATCCGCCGATCCGCGATCGCAAGGAGATCCCCACCAGCTGGCTGGAGATCAAGATCATCGAGGGGCGCAACCGGCAGGTGCGGCGGATGACCGCCCATATCGGCCACCCCACCTTGCGCCTTATTCGCTACGCCATCGGTGACTGGACGCTAGATGGTCTGGCTCCCGGCGAGAGCCGCTGCCTGCCCGCTCCCGAGTTGGCACCGCTCTCCACCGGCCGCCCGCGTCCCTCCTCATCCCGTTCAGGCGCTCATACCGCCAAACCGGCCAAACCGGCAGGGGATGCGCCACGGCGGGCCAGCCAGCCGAGACGGGACGAGCGTCCC
>NZ_CAWLMI010000102.1:0-21099 GCF_963862045.1 Aeromonas sp. 159
CCGCGAAACAGCCCGCCGGAGAGGGCCGGGTCGAGCAGGCTGACCACCTGCAGGTAAAGCCGCGCACCCAGGTTTCCAGCCGATCCAGTTCACCGGCGGCATAGGCGGCACCGACAAAGCTGCCGATGGAGCAGCCAGCGATCAAATCCGGTTTGATGCCGAGGCGTTCAAGGGCGCGGATGACGCCGATATGGGCCCATCCTCTGGCGGCGCCGCTCCCGAGAGCGAGCCCTACGCGGGGTTTACGTGGCACGACAGTCCTCCAAAAAAGGGGTTGAGGGCTCAGCTTACTCCGAGAGTCAGGAGGCGTCACCCTGCCATCTTTCGCTGCGGTTGCGACCGTTGGCCTTGGCCTGATAGAGCGCCACATCGGCACGGCGCACCGCTTCGTGCAGGGGAAGGTTCTCCTGGTGGGGCAGATAGCCGAGGCTGATGGTGACTTCCAGCCCGGGTTCGATGGCGGCCCAGTCGTGATCTGCCACCGCCTTTCTCAGCCGCTCCGCCAGCTCGCCGAGCTGCGTTGCATCAGCGTGGCCAATCAGCAGCAGAAACTCTTCGCCCCCCCAGCGGATCAGACGATCTGTGGGCCTAAGCTGCTGCTGGCAGATCTGCACCAGCCGGATCAGCACGATATCACCGACGGCATGGCCGAAGTTGTCATTGACCCGTTTGAAGTGAGCCGCATCGAACATCAGGATCCCCGCTTGCAACCGGGCCAGATCGCCCGCCTGCTCCAGCAGCACCAGATAGTGGCGGTTGAAGGCACCGGTGAGGGCATCGTGGCATGAGAGGTAATTGAGCCGCTGGTTGAGGCGATGGGATCTCAGGTTGGAGAGGGCGGCCAGCAGCATAAAGAGGATGGCGAGCAGGGTCGGCGTGGACTGGCAGAGCATGGCCCACACCAGCGGCAGCAGGGTGACGTTGTGCACCAGTCGCAACGGGGTATCGGGGATTGCCATGGTCAGCTGCAATGCCCCTTGTTGCCACTGGTATTCGTCGGTCGGCTCGGGGTCTTGCGGCACCACGGGCTGGTGTGCGCTGCTGGCCAGCACCTGATGGTACTGATTGAGCAGCAGATACTCACCCAGCGCTGGTGCCAGTTGATTGAGCTGCGATTGCAAGCGTGAAAGCAGGATGTCCATGCTGATCATCCCTACCAGCGAGCCGTCCTTGTAGAGAGGCTGGGACATGGTGACCATGGTGCCCAGTCCGGCAAAATCTTCGTAGGGGCGGGAGAGAATGGTGTCCCGGCTGGGGTTGGGTGACATCAGCGCATCTTGCCAGTAGTGCTTGTCATAGATGCTGCGGGCAAAACGAAACTGGCTGGAGGGGATCCAGGGATAGAGGTAGATAAAGTTGTCCACGCCAGTGAAGTAGGCCCAGGCGATCTCGCTGCCCAGGCGCTGGCTGGCAGTAGCCAGCAAGGGAGAGAGGCTCAGGGCCAAATGAAGTTGCGCCTCCCGCGCACTGCCGGGGGGCGGCAGCGGGCCGTAACCGGTGAGGTTGCCCGCCAGTCCGGCCGGTAAATCCCCGGGGAGCTTGTCGAGAGCCAGCCCCTCTGGCAGTACCTCGATATGGCGATAGAGCTGGCGGGTGAGCACCGACTGGGGGTCGCTGCGCAGTCGCTCTTCGGCCTGCCCGCGCATCGCCTCCAGAAACACTTCGGTCTGTTTGAACCGATCCCGCAGGTAGATGGCGCTGTTGAGGGTATCGCTCTGGTAGAGGCGTTCTATCTGTTTCAGGCTTTGCCGCAAGGTCAGACCAATCAGCAGGATGACCACGGCGAACAGGAGCCAGGTCAGGCGTGTGAGAAAGCGGTGGTCAGACATTTTGGGCATAGGCAGTCAGTCGGGTTGCGAAGGAAATTGTCGTTAGTGTATGCGATGTGGCGTGAAAACAAACGGCGCGACCTGAAACAGAGTGAGCTTATCCCGCTCTTGTTACGTTTTGTCACATTTATACATAGTCACGGCATAGTCTGGGGCTAAAATGGCCCCAATCTGGATTTACCCTCTCACTCTTCATGGACTGTTCGATGAAAATGCGTATCTGGCTCGGCTTGGGCCTTCTTCTAATCGTGGTTGCCGGCGTCTGGGCGCTGCGTCACAGCGAACCCGCCGCCAAAGCACCGACCAGACAGGTCAATATCCGCACTCAAACCGTCAAACAGAGTCTGGCCGAGCCGACCCTCAAGCTGGTGGGCAAGCTGGCAGCCAATCGCTCCGTCATCATCAGCCCCGAAGTGACCGGTCGCATCGTCAAGATTGCGGTGCAGTCGGGTCAGAGCGTGGCGAAGGGAGAGACCCTGATCGCGCTCGATGCGGGCAAACAGCAGGCTGAGCTGGCCGAGCAGAGCGCCAGTCTGCGCGACGAGAACCGCAAGCTGAGTGATATGCGCAAGCTGGTGGCCCGTGGCGCCGTGACCCAATCCGAGCTGGAGGGGCAGGAGGCCACCGTGGCCCAGGTGCAGGCACGCCTCGATGCCGCCCGCTACGAGCTCTCCCTGCGTACCCTGCAGGCGCCCTTTGCCGGTACCGTGAGCCTGATTGACTTGAGCGAAGGGGCGCTGGTCAACAGCGGCGATACCCTGCTGCATCTCGATGAACTGGACAAACTGCGCCTCGATCTGGCGGTGCCGGAGCGTTACCTCTCCCTGCTGCGCCCGGGCATGGCGGTCACCGCCACCAGTACTGCCTGGCCGGATCAGCAATTCAACGGCACTTTGACCACCCTCGATAGCCGCGTCTCCAACGATACCCAGAACATCAAGGCGCGGGTGATGCTCCCCAATGGCAACGGTCAGTTGCGCCCGGGCATGCTGCTCAATGTGGAGCTGGCACTGCCTGCCCAGCAGCTCACCCTGATCCCCGCCCAGTCGGTGGAGTACGCCGGTGAGCAGCGCTTTGTTTACCGTCTTGAGGCCGATGGCCGAGTCAAGCGGGTGCCTGTAGTGCTCGGCGAGACCGAAGGGGAGACCGTCTGGGTCACCGAGGGGCTCAAGGTCGGCGATCGCATCGTGGTCGAGGGGCTGGTCAATCTGCGTGATGGGGTGCAGGTGCGCGATCTGGCCGAGGTGAACGGCTGATGTGGCTCTCCGATATCTCAGTTCGCCGCCCGCTGGTGGCGGTGGTGCTCAGCGCCCTGCTGACCGTGTTTGGTCTGGTCGCCTTCAGCAAGTTGACGGTGCGGGAGATGCCGGATGTGCAGATCCCGTCGGTCTCCATCACCACCACCTATGAGGGGGCGGCTCCCTCGGTGATGGAGAGTCAGGTCACCAAGCCCATCGAGGATCAGCTCTCCGGCATCAGCGGCATCAAGAATATCAACTCCATGACCCGCAAGGGGCGCTCGATGATCACCGTCGAGTTCAAGCTCGGCTGGAACATGGTGGAGGGGATCTCTGATGTGCGCGATGCCCTCTCCCGCGCCCGGCCACGGCTGCCCGATGATGTGGACGAGCCGCTGGTGACCAAGGACAGCGGCAACGGCGATGTGGCGATCTGGCTCAACTTCAGCAGCAGCCAGATGGATCGCACCGCCATGACCGACTACGCCAACCGCGTGCTGGTCGACCCCCTGAGCTTGGTGGACGGCGTGAGCGAAGTGGCGCTCTCCGGCGATCTCACCCAGGTGATGTATGTACGGCTGCGCCCTGCGGATATGGCGGCCCGTGGCATCACGGTGAGCGATGTGGAAGAGGCCCTCAAGCGGGAGAATATCGAGCTGCCGGGTGGCGAGATCCGCAACAACTCCATGACCATGGCGGTGCAGATCGCCCGTCTCTACCACACAGCGGAAGATTTCCAGCAGCTGCAAGTCACCACCGCCGCCAACGGCCAGAGCGTCTATCTGGCCGATATCGCCGACGTGGAGGTGGGAGCCAAGAACGAAGACAGCGCCTATCAGCGCAACGGCAAAGAGAGTCTGGGTATCGGCATCGTCGCCCAGTCCACCGCCAACCCGCTGGCAGTGGCGCAGGGGATCGAGAAGAAACTCGGCGAGATGCAGCGCTTCCTGCCGGAGGGGGCCAAACTGGAGGTGGATTACGACTCCACCATCTTTATCAAGCAGGCCATCGACGAGGTGTACGAGACCCTGGCCATCTGCGCCGTGCTGGTGGTGGCGGTGCTCTATCTGTTCCTAGGGCAGGGGCGCACCACGCTGATCCCGGCCATTACGGTGCCGGTGTCACTCATCTCCGCCTTTATCGGCGCCTGGTATTTCGGCTTTTCCATCAACCTCATCACCCTCCTGGCGCTGATCCTCGCCATCGGCCTGGTGGTGGATGACGCCATCGTGGTGGTGGAGAATATCCACCACCATCTGCAGCGGGGTGAACCGCCGCTGCTGGCCGCCTGGCACGGCACCCGCGAGGTGGGCTTTGCGGTCATCGCCACCACCGCCGTGCTGGTGATGGTGTTTGTCCCCATCGCCTTTATGGATGGCATGGTGGGGCGGCTCTTTACCGAGTTTGCCATCCTGCTCTCCTTGGCGGTGCTCTGCTCCTCGCTGGTGGCGCTGACCCTCACCCCGGCCATGGGCTCCTGGTTGATGCGCCCGCTGGATAAACCGAACCGGCTCACCGCCGGGCTCGATCGCGGGCTGGGCTGGCTGGAGGGGCACTATCGCCACCTGCTGGCATGGGTGCTGCGTCGCTCCCGCTGGACGCCGCTGGTGCTGCTGCTCTGTCTGGGCGGTATCGGCGCCCTCTTTACCCAACTGCCGACCAGCCTCACCCCGACCGAGGATCGCGGCGTCATCTATGTCTTCGTCAAGGGGGCGGAGGGGACCAGCATCGAGCGGATGAAGCGCAACATGCAGCAGGTGGAGTCCGCCATCATGCCGATGCTGGGCAAAGGGGTAGTGCAGGCGCTGAGCTTCAGTACTCCCGCTTTTGGCCGTGGCGGCGATCAGACCGGTATGGTGATCATCCAGCTCACCGACTGGGCCGAGCGCGACGTCACCGCCACCGAGTTCTCCCGCTCGCTGGGTGCCAAGCTCTCCGGCATTCCCGACGTGATGATCCGCACCTTCCAGCCCGGTTTCCGCGGCGGCTCCACCGCGCCGGTGCAGTTCGTGCTGCAGGGTAACGACTATGCCGAGCTCTACCAGCAAGGGTTGGCGCTGCAACAGGCGGCGCAGGGCAGCGGCCTGATGCTGAGCCCGGATCTCGACTACGCCGAGAAGACTCCCGAGCTGCAGGTGACCATCAATCGCGACAGTGCCAGCCAGCTCGGCATTCCGGTCTCCACCGTGGCCAACAGCTTGCAGACCTTGCTGGGCGGGGCGAGCAAGACCACCTATGTGGACAGGGGCGAGGAGTATGACGTCTACCTGCGCGGCAACCAGACCGAGTTCAACGGCATCTCGGATCTCGGTCGCATCTATCTAAAAGCCGCTAATGGCGAGATGGTCAGTCTCTCAACCCTGGCCACCGTCAAGCAGGTGGCGACCGCCAATCGCCTCAACCACTACCAGCGGCAAAAGGCGATCACCCTGACCGCTGATGTGCATCCCGACCACACCCTGGGTGAGGCCCTCGATTTCCTCGATGGCTGGGCCAACGCCAACCTGCCCACCGGCATGACGGTGGATTACGCCGGTGATTCCAAGGATTACCGCGACAATCAGGGGGAGATGGTGCTGGTCTTTGGCCTCGCCCTGCTGGTGGTCTATCTGGTGCTGGTGGCCCAGTTCGAGAGCACCCTGACCCCGGCGGTGGTGATGGTGACGGTGCCGCTCGGCATCTTCGGCGGTCTGCTCGGCCTCTGGCTGACGGGGCAGGAGATGAGCATTTACAGCCAGATCGGCATGATCATGCTGATCGGCATGGTGACCAAGAACGGCATCCTCATCGTCGAGTTCATCAACCAGCTGCGCCAGCGCGGTGAAGGGTTCGAGGAGGCGATAATCAAAGGTTCGGTGCGTCGTCTGCGCCCCATCCTGATGACTTCGCTCACCGCCATTATCGGTGCGGTGCCGCTGATGCTCTCTATGGGGGCGGGCTACGAGAGCCGGATGGCGGTGGGGACAGTGGTCTTCTTCGGGCTGTCGCTTGCGACCTTGGTTACCTTACTGGTAGTGCCCGCCATCTACCATCTGATCGCCCGTCACGCTGGCATGACAGGGGCGCGGGATCAGCAGGTAGACGAAGCGCTGGCAGCCAAAGGGGCAGGGGAGTCGCACCCTCCGGCGCCCTGATCAGCGCCTTGGCCTGAATCCTGGCCTGAACCCTGACCTGCGCGCTCAAGCGGGGCCAGTTATCAGCCTCATCATCACAAGGGCGCCTGCGGGCGCCCTTGCTATTGCGGGCGGCGGCCTATTCCGCGGGATCTATAGGGACAAAAAGCCATCGCCCCCCTTGGCTGCAACCGGTATAATGCGCGACCCGAATTTTTCCAGGTGTTCAAAATGCAGCCGGTACCCAACCTTTTCTCCTATCCCCGCTATTGGGCCGAGTGCTACGGCACGGCGCCCTTCCTGCCCATGTCCCGCAAAGAGATGGACAAGCTCGGTTGGGACAGCTGCGACGTCATTCTGGTGACGGGGGATGCCTACGTGGATCACCCGAGCTTCGGCATGGCGGTCATCGGCCGCATGCTTGAGGCGCAGGGTTTTCGGGTCGGCATCATCGCCCAGCCGGACTGGTCATCCAAAGATGACTTTATGCGTCTGGGCAAACCGAACCTCTTCTTCGGGGTGACCGCGGGCAACATGGACTCCATGATCAACCGCTACACCTCCGACAAAAAGCTGCGTCACGACGACGCCTACACCCCGGGGGATGTGGGCGGCAAGCGGCCTGATCGCGCCACTCTGGTCTATACCCAGCGCTGCAAGGAGGCCTTCAAGGAGGTCCCCGTCGTTATCGGCGGCATCGAGGCTTCCTTACGCCGCATCGCCCACTACGACTACTGGTCCGAGACCATCCGCCGCTCCATCCTGCTCGATGCCAAGGCCGATATCCTGATTTACGGCAACGCCGAGCGGCCGCTGGTGGAAGTGGCTCACCGCATCGCAGCGGGGGAGACCATCGACACCATGCAGGATATTCGCGGCACCGCCGTCATCCGCAAGGAGCCGCTGCCGGGCTGGAAAGGGGTGGATTCGAGCAAGCTCGACCAGATTGGCCGCATCGATCCCATCCCCAATCCCTATATGGAAGGGGCACCCTGCTCGGACGACGCCACCGAAGCGGCTCCTGCCGCGCAGGAAGCTCAGCCTGTGCTGGTGCAGCCGCCCAAACCCAAGCCGTGGGAAAAAACCTATGTGAAGCTGCCGGCGTTCGAGCGGGTGAAAGAGGACAAGGTGCTCTACGCCCACGCCTCGCGCATTCTGCACCACGAGACCAACCCCGGCTGTGCCCGCGCGCTGGCGCAGGCTCACGGCGATCGCATCGTCTGGGTCAACCCGCCCGCCTTCCCGCTCGAAACCGAGGAGATGGACGGCGTCTTCGGCCTGCCCTACCAGCGAGTGCCGCACCCGGCCTATGGCAACGAGAAGATCCCCGCCTTCGAGATGATCAAGACCTCGGTCAACATCATGCGCGGCTGCTTTGGCGGCTGCTCCTTCTGCTCTATCACCGAGCACGAAGGGCGCATCATCCAGAGCCGCTCGGAAGAGTCGATCCTCAAAGAAATCGAAGATATCCGCGACAAGGTGCCGGGCTTTACCGGCGTCATCTCGGATCTCGGCGGCCCTACCGCCAACATGTACAAGCTGCGCTGCAAGAGCCCCAAGGCCGAGCAGACCTGCCGTCGCGCCTCCTGTGTCTGGCCCACCATCTGCCCGCACATGGACACCGACCACAGCCCGACCATCAACCTCTATCGCAAGGCGCGCGACCTCAAGGGGATCAAGAAGATCCTCATCGCCTCCGGCGTGCGTTACGACATCGCGGTCGAAGATCCCCGCTATATCAAGGAGCTGGCCAAGTACCACGTCGGCGGCTACCTCAAGATCGCGCCGGAACACACCGAGGAGGGGCCGCTCTCCAAGATGATGAAGCCGGGCATGGGCAGCTACTACCAGTTCAAGGAGCTGTTCGACAAATACTCCAAAGAGGCGGGCAAGCAGCAGTACCTGATCCCCTACTTTATCTCCGCCCACCCGGGCACCACCGATGAAGACATGATCAATCTGGCGCTCTGGGTCAAAGAGAACCGCTTCAAGCTCGATCAGGTGCAGAATTTCTACCCGTCGCCGCTCGCCAACGCCACCACCATGTATTACACGGAGAAAAACCCGTTAAACAAGGTGAGCCGCACCGGTGGCGATGTGTTTGTCGCCAAGGGCGAGCGCCGTCGCCGCCTGCACAAGGCGCTGCTGCGCTACCACGATCCCGCAGGCTGGCCAATGATCCGCGAAGCCCTGCTCGCCATGGGCAAGGGCCACCTGATTGGCAACGGCCCCGGCTGTCTGGTGCCTGCAGAGGGTAGGAATGAGCGGCGCAACGAGCGCGCCGCCAGCGGCAAGGGGCTGAAACCGGCCCTGACTCGCCACAGTAACATTGCCCATCAGCGCGGCAACGGTGCTGGCAACAAGACTGCGGGCCAGAGCAACGGCCAGCACGCCAACGGCAGCGCCAACAAGAGCGGCAAGGGCAATGGCAAGCCGCTGGGTTCCGAGCTCAAGTTGGGGAACGGGAAGCCCGCCGGACAAGGCGCAGGCCAGAATGCTGGTAAGAGTGCTGGTAAGGGCAAACCAACTGGCAAACCCGCCCATAAGGGCAAGGCCCCGACCCGTGCCGGCTCCGCCAAACCTGCCACTCAGCAGGGCGGCAAGCCTGCGGCCAAAGGTAATGGTGCCAAGCGACCGGCGCGGTAATATTTCCTGATTGGAAAGCGACAGAAATTAAAAAGGCGACCGGATGGTCGCCTTTTAAAATACACTCTAATTGTAAATATTATATGTTATTTTTGCTGTTTTACTTAAGCATTCTTTTTATTGTGGAGATATAATATTATTAATATCTTCTGAATATGATGAATCTATATTTGTTGCTGTATAGTCAACAGTAGTTGAATAGTCAGCAATATATGTTCCCACAATTTCTTCACTAATCCCTAAAAGATTAGATTTTAATGGGGTGAGGATTACATTTTTCGGGAACGACTCAATTGTATCAATGGTAGCTTTAAAATAAAGAGGATAAGCTAAACATAGTGGTACTTTAGGACGAAAATGAACAATAACATTATCAAAAAACATTGACTGTGATGCTGAGCGAACATGATTTTTATAGAGAGGTATTAAATTAGCATAAAATTCTGATAAACTCTCATTAATATTAGTCTTATTATCTATTTTTAGAGGTTGATTGCACGCCAAGTAAAGGTAATCATATTTTTCATAGTCATTTATATTATGCTCTTTAGTTTCTTTATGTTTTTTTAAAATTGACTCAACACTTTCATGATCATCAAGTGTGAAAACGAATATTTCTTTCCATTCAGAATCGTGTCTGGTTTGAGTTTCATCTGACAATCTTTTTGTTAAAAACTCAGATGTCGATTTATTCCATTCTTCAAGTATGCTTAAAATTTCTTGGTCAGATTTCATTTGTAACCTCGTTGTTGTTGTTTACAGCGAGACGTAAATCATCCACATCAATTTGTTTAAGATAAACTATATTTTCCGATTCATCAAACTTCAAAACTTTAAATAATGCATCCCTTGGGATTAAGACCTCTTCTTCATATGGATAAGCAGAGAAATCCCCTATAAAGCTACCTTTTTTTCTATATATTATAAATTTGAAATCTCGTTGACTGTAAGAAGTGAAGTTAGGGTTTGCTGATGTACTAGTATATGAAGGTATGTGTATTGCAGTTTTTTGTTTTTTTATCTTTTCAATATCTGACTCAGCTAAGTTACTGTACCTCACAACAGGTTTTTGTGTGTCATAATCACCAAGCCATTTTAACGCTAAGTCTATATAGTCAATGGTTTTATTTATTTTTGTATCACCAGAGTTTATTCCGCGAAGATAAGAATTGACATCGTCATAACCATCCTCGGTATAATGGTAAATAGCAGCTGCATATTCTTTTTGTTGTTTGTTAAGGTTAATTGTTTTTCCTGATAGAGCATCCATAATCTGATCGAAATCAAAACTACCCAATACATCATGCATATTTATTATTACTCAATATTTGTTTGATGAGATTTTTAAAAGGTGAGATTTTATTTTTAAGTGAAGCATGCTTTTTATGGCAATTATTTTTCAAGCAATAGAGTTTGGTGTATGTAACTTTCAATACAAGGTGGTAGTCATCATAAAACTCACGCAAATATCCATGAATTGCAGCATCTAATGTGGTTATCGGTGAATTTAAAAATATAGGACATACGTTTATTAGCAAGGTGTAACGCCACTGAGCCACGCGCTACTGCACCTAAGATGTATTCTCTAAATGCTGTATTTTCTGTCCGTAAATCCGGGATACCCGCCTTTCTGGACGAGGTGTATCACCACCGATTCCACGCTACCGCCCGTGGATTACAGCTTCCAATATGCTCCCTTGACCCGCGCTGGCAGCAACCCATCGCAGTTCAACAGGTTCCGGATGGCCATGATAGCCCAAACGAAACCGCAGTGGCGAGCTTTTCAGTGAATTAACTATCAAGAATCAATCGTTTTTTGAGTTTGACCAGCAAATGGAACCGGAAGGCGGCGTTATAGAGGACAATCTGGGACACCCACCTTTCTGAGCAGGGCATAACGCCTACGAATCCCACGCTACCGCCCGTGGATTACAGCTTCCAAAATGCACCCTTGACCTGCGCTGGCAGCAACCCATCGCAGCTCAACAGGTTCTGAATGGCCATGGTAAGCCAAACGAAACTGCCGAGGCGAGCCTTAAAGTGATGTAACTGTCAGAAATGTCTCGTTTTTTGACCTCTATCAAACTCTTCTTGCTCTGCGGCCTTGCCGCCAACCGGACAGATATCGGACGCTGGTTGCTGGCCATCTTGCGGCTATGGTCGGGGGCTGGATTCCCTCAGATTGTTTTACTGGTGCAACGCATAAACGATCTGCTGTTGCGCAGTTGGAACAATCAAGGGGCGGTGCGGGCAGGGTAGCAGGGGCGGGGAGGGAAAAGCAGGAGGTCCGGTAGAGATAAAACCCCCGGCTGGCGCGCTTTACATCAGGTGGTGCCATTTGGTGAAGGGAGTGGTCGATTTAACGGCAATGGGTGACTAGACTAGCTTGGTCCTCTTATGGGGCCCATCAAGCCTGTTTACTGTTAACCATAACCGGAAGGATCCGACATGAAAGCGATGACTGCAGCCCTTTTGCTCCCCCTGATTCCCCTTGCTGTTCAGGCGGGTGCGCCCGTGTGGATCACGATTGGGGCCGATAGCGGGGTTGAACTCAAGCAGGTCAATGCCAAGCTCTCCCCCCTGTTCAGTGCCAGCGGGGCGCCTATCCAGCTGGCCCAGATTGAGGCAAGCGAGCTTGGCTCCCTCTCGCACCTGATGCACGAGGGGCACCAGCGCTGCGGCGGCTATGTGGTGCACACGACCCTGGCCGATGCGCTGCAGAGCATGGCCCAGCCCCTCAGCCAAAACCTGTTCAGCGCACCACCGTTGACCCAAGGGGCCAGTGTCAACCGGCTGCTGCCCCATCTGGATCAAGGCAATATCGCCAGCACCATCAGCAAGCTATCCGGCTGGCGCAACCGCTACTACACCACCCCCACCGGCACGCAATCCGCCGACTGGGTAGCCAGCCAGTGGCAGAGCCTCGGTAGCGCCCTGCCATGGGCCAGCGTCAGCCGGGTCAAACATAGCGGCTACCCGCAACAATCCGTGGTGCTGACCCTCAAGGGAAGCCGCTATCCGGACGAGGTGGTGGTGCTCGGCGGCCATCTCGATTCCACTGCAGGCTCGGCCCCCAACAGCAAGACGCTGGCCCCCGGCGCCGATGATGACGCCTCCGGCATCGCTACCCTGACCGAGGTGCTGCGGGTCATCGCGGAACAGGGCCGCCAGCCGGAGCGTACCCTGCAATTTATCGGCTATGCGGCAGAGGAGGTGGGCTTGCGGGGCTCCAAGGATATCGCCAGTCGCTACAAGGCGGCCAACACCAGGGTATTGGCCGCGCTCCAGCTGGACATGACCAACTACAAGGGCTCGGCGAACGATATCGTCTTTATGACCGACTACACCGACAAGGGGTTGACCGGCTACCTCACCCAGCTGATCGATGCCTACCTGCCGCAAGTCAGCTATGGCTATGACAGCTGTGGCTATGGTTGCTCGGATCACGCCTCCTGGCACAATCAGGGCTACCCCGCCGCCATGCCGTTCGAGTCACGCTTCAGCGAATACAACCCCAGGATCCACACGGCGCAGGATACGTTGCAAAACTCGGATCCCTCGGCTGGCCACGCTCTCAAGTTTGCCCAGCTGGCGACCAGCTTTGCCGTTGAAATGGGCAAGATCAACTGAGTCACAGGCCGCTGTGCAAGCCAAAAGGAAGGAAGTCTCGGCTTCCTTCCTTTTTTCTATCTTCTGTGCGGCTTTGTCCCCCGTCATACAAAAAGCCCCGAGAGCAGGGCGCTTTCGGGGAAGAGGAAAAACATCGACAAGGCATTACAAAGGCATTGGGTTCACACCTGAACCGTATCAGGCATCGACATAGAGCACCTGACCGCTAATAAAGCCATCGACGGAGCGCTCAAACGCCTTGCCGACCAGGGCGCCCGGCACCGGCTGGAAGCCTGGCATCATCTCGCCATATACGTCCCACGCCTCTTCCAGTACGGTCGGGTTGACCACATTGATGCGGATGCCGCGGGGCAGCTCGTGGGCCACGCACTGGACAAAGGTATCGATGGCGCCGCTGGTGGTGGCATCGGCAATGGCCAGCGGGATCGGCTTGATATTGAGGATGCCGGAGATCAGGGTGAAGGAGCCCCCCTGATTGATGTAGTTGAGGCCGATATTGACCAGATTTATCTGCCCCATCAGCTTGCTCTGGATGGTGGTTTGCCACTGCTCGTCGCTCATCTCGCCAAAGGGGGCGTATTCGCAAAATCCTGCGGTATTGACCACCGCATCGAAGGAGCCCACGTTTTGGTAGAGCCGCTCGATAGACTCTCTGCTGGTGATATCCACCTGAAAATCACACCCCTCGCCGGAGCGGCTGGCGGTAATGACTTTGTGCTTGCCCAGACCACTGAGGGCGGCTTGCCCCATTTTCCCCTGAGCACCAATCAGAATGACAGTTTTCATCGTTAACCTCGCTTTGCTGGAAGAGCTGCAAGGTTAGAGAGCCACTGATACAATGTAAATCATGGGTGATTTGTATGTGATACAACTGAAATTGGTGAGGTTAGGGTGGAGAAGATCGATATCAGGCAGATGCGGGTGCTGGTGCTGCTGGTGAGATACAAGAGCGTGTCGCGGGTGGCCGAGCTGCTGGAGATCTCCCAACAGGGGGTGAGCAGCCATCTGAAAAAGCTGCGAGATCTCTTTCCCGCCGAGCTCTTTATCCGCCAGAGCGCCGGATTGCAGCCGACCGACTACGCCTGCGAGCTGGCCGACAAGTTCGAGCTGATCCTGGCCGATATTGACGGGGTCTTTGTGGCTGCCCCCTTCGATCCCGCCAGCAGCCAGCGCACCTTCAGGGTGATGGCCAACGAATATGCCCAGCTTGCCATTATCCCAAGGCTGGCGAGCGCCCTGCGCACTCAGGCGCCCTCCATCCGGCTCGATGTGGTGGACTTTCAGGCCGAAGCGCATCTGGAGGCGCTGGCCAGCGGCGAGGTCGATCTGGTGATTGGTTTTGATGCCTATCTCGACCCGGGGTTGCTGCGTGCCACCCTGCGCCGGGATCACTACTGCTGCGTGCTGCGCCGCGACTCCCGATATCTTCCGGACAACGCCCCGCAGGATATGGCGGCCATCCCCTTTGTGCAGTTTGCCAACAGCGTCGGCAATTTCGAAGGGCAGATGAGCCCGCAGCAGGTCGCCAGCGCGGCGGTGGCGACGCTCCCCTGTTACACCTCGCTGCAAGCCTTTATGTCGGTCAATGATGTTGCGGCCTGCATTCCGTCGGCCATCGCCGCCCTCGGCGATTTTCGCGTGCTGGAGCTGGCCGGGGCGCCGCAGCAGTTCGAAGTGGTGGTCGGCAGACATCGCAAAAGTCAGGGCAATCTCGCCATCGAGTGGCTGGCCGAGGTGATCAAGTCGGTTTGCGATCTTGCCATGCCTAGATAACATCGCCGTTTGCCGAGAGCTGCACATGCCAGCCAGTGCGCTAACGGCAGGCTGGATCTGCGGGACAAATCCTGCGATGGTGCGGGCAGTTATCCGCTTGTCCCGTTATCGAGTGAAAAGGAGTTGAGATGCGCATTGCCATGATTGGTCTGGGGGATATCGCCCAGAAAGCCTATCTGCCGCTGCTGGCGAGCGACGAGCGGATCACCCCGCTGCTCTGCACCCGCAATCCATCTGTGCTGGAGAAGCTGGCCCGCCAGTATCGGGTCGCCGAGTGCTTTACCGATGTGGCGGCCCTGCTGGCCAGCCGTCCCGACGCCGTGATGATCCACGCCGCGACCGCCGTTCACCGCGAGCTGGCCGAGCAGTGCTTGCGCGCAGGGATCCCCACCTTTGTCGACAAGCCCCTGTGCGACAATCTGGCCGAGGCAGAAGCGCTGGCCAACCTCGCCATCGCGCAAGATTGCCCCCTCTTTACCGGCTTTAACCGCCGCTATCTGCCCGCCATGGCCGAGGCGCGCGCCCAGCCGCTCACCGAGCTGAACTGGCAGAAACACCGCTTCGCCCTGCCCGGCAAGGTGCGGGATTTTATGTTCGACGACTTTATCCATGTGCTCGACAGCCTCTGCTTCTATGGCGGCGTGCCGGGCGGCGACTTTCATGCGGTATTGCGCCCCGATGCGCAGGATAACAGCTTGTTGGCCGGGGTAAGCGTCAGTTGGCAGAGCGGCGATCGCGCCATCAGCGGCAGCATGAACCGCAGCGCTGGGATCACCGAGGAGCGCATCGATGTCTACGGCGACAATCTCTCCCTGCACCTTGAGAACTGCACCCGCGGCAGCATCGCCCGCGACAAGCAGGCGCAGATGCTTAGCCCCAACGACTGGCAGCCGGTGCTGGCCCAGCGCGGCTTTGCCGCCATGCTGGCGCACTGGTATCAGCAGATTGAAATCGGCAAGGCGGATAGCGAGCTGATTACCTCCTACCTGCACGGCCACCGGCTGGCTGAGCAGCTGGTGGCGCTGGCTGACAAGCGGGAATAAGGCTGGCTGGAAGTCTCAGAGATATGAATACGAGGTGCGCGAAGATAGCGCACCAAACACAACGGGGGGCCGCAGTTGCGGCCCCCCGTTGTTATGGGATGAGATGCATGGGATCAGATGCACTTCACCGGCTTGGGCAGGCCGCCAATCTTGGTCGCCTGCTTGGCTGGCCCTTCCGGGAACAGCTTGTAGAGGTAGCGGCTGTTGCCCTTCTCGGGACCGTACTGCTTTTCCATCGCCTTGACCAGCGCGCGGATGGCGGGGGAGGTGTTGAACTCCAGATAGAAGGCGCGCACAAAGCGCACCACTTCCCAGTGCGGCTCCTCAAGCGTGATACCCTCCTGCGCGGCCAGTACCAGCGCCAGCTCCTCGCTCCAGTCATTGCTGTTGAGCAGGTAGCCCTTGGCATCGGTCTCGATGAGTTGGCCGTTGAATTCCAGCTGATGTTTTTCGGACGCAGACATGAGGGCTCCTCGCTAATGGGGCTATCAGGATTGGGCGGGCATGGTATCGCCTTGATCCCCGGTGAGCAACCGGCTCTCGTTGGCCAGATGCAGCAGCTGATCCGCCAGCTCGCTGATCAGGTTGAGCTGCTGGGTCAGCATCAGCTGCTCCTCGCTGCTGTCTGCACTGCTGTCCGTGCAAAGAAGGGGGCTCTGACCACCGATGGAGCTGGAGGGGTTGCCCGCCAGATGACCGGCGGCCTGCTCTAGGGTGTGGCAGATGTGGTGGCGCACCTCATCCAGCCCGCTGATGGCCTCCAGCTTGTCGCGATGGGCCCCCAGCGCCGAGATGTAGGAGAGCAGGGCGTGGTTGCGCCAGGTGAGGGTAAAGCAGAGATCGAGGAAGCGGCGGCGCTTTTGCGGCTCCACCAGCATGCTCTGCCAAGCGGTGGCCAGCTCGCTGTCCGCCAGATGGGCGCTCTTGCGTGCCACCCGATAGTCGATGGATTCGTCCCGCTGCTGCTTGAGGCTCGCCAGCACCGCCGAGAGGTAGCGGGCGTTTGCAGACAGCGAATTGGCGATAAGCGTTGGTAGCCGTTTGTACTGCCAGTCCGGCCAGAGCCAGGCCACCAGCCCGTAGGAGATCAGGCAGCCGAGCAGGGTATCGAGTAGCCGTGGCCCGAGGATCGCAAAGCCGATGCCATCGAGCAGGTTGAACGCCATCAGCACGTAGAGGGTGATAAAGCAGACCGCGGCGCTGTAGTTGTTGCGCACCTGGGTGAAAAACAGGAAAGCGGCCAGCCCCATCACCACCAGCTGGACGTGCAGATCGGGGAAGAGCCAGAGCACCGGAATACCCACCAGAATACCAGCGAAGGTGCCGAGCATCCGCTGCACCAGTCGGCGGCGGGTGGCGCTGTAGCTGGGCTGGCAGACAAACAGCACGGTCAGCAAAATCCAGTAGCCCTTTTCCAGATCAAAGGCTTGCAGTATGCCGTAGCCGATCACCAGCCCGAGTGACAAACGCAGCGCATGGCGAAACACCATGGAGTGCAAGGTGAGGTGCTGCTTGAGCTGGGCCAGCAGCGGCAGGCGGGGCGGGCGCGCCAGCGCGGGCAGCTCCTGCTCCGGTTGCTCGGGGTTTTGCAACACTTCGGCGCTGCCCAGCAGCTGGTTGATGCTGGCCAGATTGCGGCGCAGGAACTTCATCGGCGTCAGCAGGGTTTTCGGGTAGTGCTGCTTGAGATTGGTGAACTCCAGCTGATCGCCAAGGGCCTCCAGCGTCCAGTGGATGCGCTTGTTATGGGCGTAGGGCTTGTGCACCAGAATGGCGTAACCCAGCCGCTGGCACGCCTCGGAGAGCTGCAGGAACACCTCCTGAAATCCTTCCAGCACTATGCCCTGCTTGAGCTCGGCTTCCAGTCGGCTGTAGGGATAGTGGCTGGAGGTGGCGCGCTCGTGGATTTCCAGCGCCAGCAGGTAGAGGCGCAGCAGGCTGGCCAGCTCGGGGCTCGCCGGATGGCGGCGGCTCAGGCGGGCGTTGAGGGCCGACTTGGTGAGGGTCAGCGCGCTCACCAGATTGATGTTGAGCTGGGCCAGATTGTGGCGAATGGCCTGGGCGCCGTGCTCGTCCGCCGGGAAGAAGCGGGATTTTTCCAGCAGGTAGCGACCAAGGGCGAAGTAGCTTTGGGCCAGCTGCTCGTGCAGGGTCTTGTAGGGCAGCAGCCAGAGCCAGATAAACGAGACCAGCCCGTACCAGAGGGCGCCAGCGCCGAGCGCCAGCGGCTGGTAGAAGAGATCCGGCGCCTTGGCGGCTCCCAGCATGGTGTAGATGGCGATCAGCAGCGAGCCGAAGCTGATGGTTGCGTAGCGGGCGCCGAGCGCCCCCACCATCACGAAGATAAAGGTGGAGCTGGCCAGCCCGATGGCAAACAGCCAGGGGGTGGGGTAGAGATACTGCACACACAGGGACGCAAATATGAAGCAGATCAGCGTCATGGCGAGGTTCTTGAGCCGTCCCCACAGGCTGTCGTCGGTTTCGGCGATTGCACCTGCCACTACCCCGAGGGAGAGCAGCACGGTGAGCTGGATATTGCCGGTAGCCAGGGTGAAGGCGAGCAGACCGAGAATGGCCAGCAACACCTTGAGAGCGAAGTAGATGTGACTATCGGTCAGCAGTCGGCGTAACAAACCGGAGAATTCCATGGGCATGCTAGGCACCACCCTTGAGCGAAGCAAAATCGATGTGACTATCAATCAGCAGTCGGCGCAGCAGGCCAGAGAGATCCATCGGCATGAGACAGGTGAAACCCTTGATCGAAACGAGAGCGAGATAGTAACCCGCCAAGCGCGAAGTGGCCCTGATCCAAAT
This sequence comes from Aeromonas sp. 159, assembly GCF_963862045.1. Lineage (NCBI taxonomy): Bacteria > Pseudomonadati > Pseudomonadota > Gammaproteobacteria > Aeromonadales > Aeromonadaceae > Aeromonas > Aeromonas sp. 159. The sequence goes on from NZ_CAWLMI010000102.1 coordinate 18,087, forward strand.
CAGGGCCACTTCGCTTCATATCCTTGATTTACAACTTATCCTGACAGAAAGAGGAGCCAATAAAAACCCCGCCGAAGCGGGGTTTCTGATTAGTTGCGGTTGCCGCCAAGCAGGCTCAGCAAGCTCAGGAAGATGTTGTAGATGGAGACATACAGGGTGACGGTGGCAGAGATGTAGTTGGTCTCGCCGCCGCGCACGATCTGCTGGGTAGTCAGCAGGATGGCACCGGAGGAGAAGAGCATGAACATGGCGGACAGAGCCAGGCTCAGGGCGCTCATCTGCAGGAAGATGTTGGCAATCATGGCCACCAGCAGTACCCAGAAACCGACGAACAGCATGCCGCCGATGAAAGAGAGGTCACGCTTGGTAGTCAGGGCATAGGCCGACAGACCGAAGAAGGTGAGCGCGGTGCCGCCAAGGGCGGTCATCACGATCTCGCCACCACCATTGTTCATGTACATGTTGATGATGGGGCCCAGGCTATAGCCCAGCAGACCGGTCAGGGCGAAGGTGAAGACCAGCCCCATACCGTTGTTGCGATTCTTCTCGGTCAGGAACATCAGACCGTAGACACCGATCAGGAACACGGCCCAGTGCAGCGGCGGCATGTTCATCACGGTAGCGACCCCCGCCACCACGGCAGAGAAGCCCAGAGTGAGGGAGAGCAGCATATAGGTGTTACGCAGCACCTTGTTGGTATCGCGTACGGCACTTTGGGTGCCAGTGTAGATAGAACGGGTATCCATCTTGGGTGTCCTCTTGATGTCCGGGTGAGACGGCGAGCAGCCGCCTCGTGATCGCTGTTTGTTACTGCATGTTTACGCATTGTATGTAGAACAAATAGGGATGACGAGGAACAATTTCAAGCCACCTGCCATTTTGCTCCCGCACACTATCCCACAGGAAATATGTATTGCATATGAACAAGGGCTTAGCGTAGTATGCACGCCGTTCGGAGGGGTGGCAGAGCGGCTGAATGCACCGGTCTTGAAAACCGGCGATGGGCGACCATCCGTGGGTTCAAATCCCACCTCCTCCGCCATATTCAAAGAGAAAGCCCAAGCGGTCACCCGCTTGGGCTTTTTCGTATCTGCCGTATTTGGCATTTCAACGGACACGTCACATGGACGATAAAGATGGCTCGGGTTGTCCCTGAGCCATTTTCACCTTGAATGATGGCTTAGATCCGCCCCTGATAGCGCAGGGGGAAGCGGCCCTGACTGTCGGGCTGGCCGAGGAAGGGGAGCCCTTGCTGCATCTGCGGTGGTAGTTCGGGGCCTGGTTTCAGGGTGCCCTGGAACAGGTATTGGCCATTGGGTTGCAGCTCGAGGCGACCGATGGTCTGCACCGCATCGGAGCTCTGCTTGAGTTCAGCCACCAGTCTGGAGTCGAGGCAGGTGAGCTTCAGCTCGGGGTCGGCCAGATCCAGCTTGCCCGCCGGGGTATCGGCACTGGCGTTGTACCAGTCGAGGTTGCCGTAGAGGTTGTCACACCAGGGGTTGCCCTGGGCAAATTGCTCCACCTTGAGTTGCAGCTGGCCGGTGACGGTGATCGGGATCGGCAGGCGCATCGGCACCCGGCTCAGCAACCAGGGGGCGGGGGCGTTGAGGGTCAGATCGCGGCCGAAGGCGGCGCCATTCCAGCCGACAACGCCCTGACCATTGAGGCCGGTGCGATCGCCAAAGCGAATGGCCACTTCGGGGGCGAAGCGCAGCAGCGACCAGCCGTTGAGATCCCAGCGCAGCTGGTTCACCGATTCGCTGGCATATTGCAGTCGGGCAATCTGGCCACTCCAGAGCGTGCCGCTCACCCCTTCCAGTTTCAGCAGGTTGGCAACATTGGCAGGCAGCGGCAGATGGCGAGCCACCAGTGCCGCGGGCAGGGTAGCCAGCAGGAAGAGCAGATAGGCGGCCAGAAACAGGCTGGCAATCAGGATGCGTTTTTTCATTGTGGACGACTCAACTGCAAACGTCTGACCTTGACCAGACCCGGGGCCAGATCCTCGCGGGCGATCTCGATGATTTGAACCTGAATGCCGTGCTGCTCCACCAGCGTGGAGAGCCAGAGCAGCAAGTCATCGAACTGGACCGTGTCGATCCACACTTGCAGCTCCTGCGCCTGGGGTTGCAGCCGGGCAATCTTGATCTTGTGGTTGAAGGCGGTGCGGTTGACCACCCCTTCCAGGGTGCCGCTGGTATCGATCTGGCGACCCGAGCCCCCTTGCATGGCCAGCACCTCTTCACCCTTCTCCTTGAGCCAGGCGAGAGTCTGCTGCTGGTTCTGCACCTGCCGCTCCCGCTCTGCGATGCGGTTGGCGATGGGCTGCCAGACGCTCCAGTAGAAGAGACCGACCAGCAGCAGAACGCCGCCTGCGACCACCAGCCGCTGTTCCCGTGCGGTGATGCCGTGCCACCAGCTCTGCAATTTTTCCATCATGATGATTTACCCTTGAGCACCAGTGCGCCCTCTACCTTGCCCTCGGTGCTGCGCACCTCGCCTTGCTGTACCTCGAATTGCTTGCCGGCCAGCTCGCGGAACCGCTCGATCTCGGCGAAGCCGGGGGCGGTCACCTGCAGCCGCAGCTCGCGGCGACTGGCATCAAAGCGCATCACCTGCGGTTTCAGACCGGGGACTTCGGCAAAGGTGGGGGCCAGCTCGGTGAGCATCAGCAGCACGCCGTTTTGCGGGGCTTGTCCCATCTGTTGCAGATGCTGGTTCATTTGGCTGCGCACGTTCACGATGCGGCTCTCACCCGGGAAGATGCGGGTATAGACGGCACGGATCTCCGCTTTCAGCGCCTTGTCCTGCTCGGTGAGCTGATAGAGCTGCACGCCGCGCTGGCCGAGGGCCACCAGCAGCAACAGACCCGCAGTGATGGCTACCTTGCGCCACTGCAACCAATAGCGGGCATATTCGGTCTGCGGCCGGTAGGGGCCGGTCAGCAGGTTGGCCCGGCAGGTGAGTGCCCCTTTGGCCAGCAGCAGCATGGGCAGCTCGGGCTCCGCCGCCTGCC
>NZ_CAWLMI010000103.1:0-18285 GCF_963862045.1 Aeromonas sp. 159
CGGTAAATCGACCCTGCTGCGCGACGAGCTGAGCATCGATTACGAAGGGCGCCAGCTCGGCACCCTGCAGCTGTTTCGCAGCCAATCCCAGCTCGATGCCAGTCAGCGCGATATCGAGGTGCTGGAGGAGTATGGCGTCCCCTACCAGTCGCTGGATGCCAGCGGCTGCGAAGCGGCAGAGCCTGCGCTGGCGCGGGTGCGCGGCAAAATCGTTGGCGGCTTGCGCCTGCCCGGCGACGAGACCGGCGACTGCTTCCGCTTCACCAAGGCCCTTGCCCTTGAAGCCGAGAAGCTCGGGGTCAAGTTTGTCTTCAACTGCGACATCGACGAGATTGAGCAAGCCCGTGGCCGCGCCGTGGCGGTGCGGGCGGGCGAGCAGCGCTATCGCGCCGATGCCATCGTCTGTGCGCTCGGCAGCTATGCCACCGGCTTTTTGCGGCCGCTGCTGCGCCCGCTCGGGCTGGAGCTGCCGGTCTATCCGGTCAAGGGCTACTCCCTCACCCTGCCGATGATCAACGCCGAGGCCGCGCCGCGCAGCACCGTGCTCGACGAGACCTACAAGGTGGCCATCACCCGTTTTGATGAGCGGATCCGGGTCGGCGGCATGGCGGAGCTGTCGGGCTACAACCTCGCTCTCAACCCCAGACGTCACGACACCCTGGCGATGGTGGTGGGGGATCTTTTCCCCGAGGGGGGCGATATCAGCCAAGCCGAGTTCTGGACCGGCCTGCGTCCCATGACGCCGGACGGCACCCCACTGGTGGGGCCCAGCCCCATTCCCGGCCTCTGGCTCAATACCGGCCACGGCACATTGGGCTGGACCATGGCGGCCGGCTCGGGTCAGCTGTTGTGCGATCTTATCAGCGGCAGCGAACCCGCTATCAGCGATGAGGGGCTCACCCTGGCCCGTTACGGCTAAGCGCCTAACAGGTCGGGCTGTTTCACTCGCCGACTGCGCCCTCAGACAACAGCACAGGACGTTCCCAACCGCTTTATTGACAGGCCACCGCCATAAACGGTGGCCTTTTCGTCTGATGTTGACCTTCTCGCTCCCCGTCTGCCTGAGCGGTGCTCTGGCTGCCGGTTAATGCAGCAAACGGCACAGAATATTGCGCAATTCGACTTGCGCAAGCCGCCACAATCCGTAATGTGGATAGACGCATTTTTCGCAGCGCATATTTTTAAATGGCCTGTAAACCGCTTGTAAACAGGCGTCGCCAGACAAGGGGTTACGGGTGTCATCGCGAGTTTCTTTAGCAGCAATCCAGGGTAGGACATTATGAAAAAAGTAGGTTTGGTCGGTTGGCGTGGCATGGTGGGATCGGTTCTGATGAGCCGGATGCAGGAAGAGCAGGATTTCGCCCATATTCAACCCACATTCTTCACCACCTCCCAGGCCGGTGAGGCCGCTCCCAACTTCGGCGTCGATGCCGGTACTCTGCAGGACGCCTTCGATATCGAGGCGCTGGCCAAGCAGGATATCATCATCACCGCCCAAGGCGGCGACTACACCAAGGATGTCTATCCGCGCCTGAAAGCCGCTGGCTGGCAGGGTTACTGGATTGACGCCGCCTCCTCCCTGCGGATGGAGAAAGACGCCGTCATCATTCTGGATCCGGTCAACGGCGACGTCATCGAGCAGGCTCTGAACGATGGCATCAAGACCTTCGTCGGCGGCAACTGCACCGTCAGTCTGATGCTGCTGGCCCTCGGTGGCCTGTTCAAGGCCGATCTGGTGGAGTGGGTGAGCGTGGCCACCTATCAGGCTGCCTCCGGTGGTGGTGCCCGCCATATGCGCGAGCTGGTGACCCAGATGGGGATGCTGCGCGACGAAGTGGCGGTTGAGCTGGCAGACCCCGCCTCCGCCATTCTCGACATCGAGCGCAAGATCACCGAGAAGACCCGCTCCGGCACCCTGCCGGTGGACAACTTCGGCGTACCGCTGGCCGGTGGCCTTATCCCCTGGATCGACACCAAGCTCGACAACGGCCAAAGCCGTGAAGAGTGGAAGGGTCAGGCCGAGACCAACAAGATTTTGGGTATCGAGAACGCCGTCATTCCGGTGGATGGTCTCTGTGTGCGGATCGGTGCCCTGCGCTGCCACAGCCAGGCGTTCACCATCAAGCTGAAAAAGGACGTGCCGCTGGCGGAGATCGAAGCGCTGCTGGCTGCCCACAACGACTGGGTGAAAGTGATCCCCAACGATCGCGACATCACCGCCCGCGAGCTGACCCCGGCTGCCGTCACCGGCACCCTCAGCATTCCGGTGGGCCGTCTGCGCAAGCTCAATATGGGCCCTGAGTATCTGGCCGCCTTTACCGTGGGTGACCAGCTGCTGTGGGGCGCCGCCGAGCCGCTGCGCCGCATGCTGCGTATCCTGCTGGCGCGCTAAGCCGCCACAGCAGCAGATACAACAAGGGCGGGGAGTCACACTCCCCGCCCTTTTTTATTGCCAGTTTTTATAAGCCCTTTAGCAGGCTCTCACTCTTGCTGTCACTTAAAGCAGAATGCGCTGGCACCCGCTGTAGATCTCGGCCCGCCCGAGACGGCAAAAGCCCACCAGGGTGAGGCCGGTCTGCTCGGCCCGCTCGACCGCAAGCTCGGTGGCGGCCGAGATGGCGAGCAATATTTCCACTCCGGCGCTGGCGCACTTTTGCACCATCTCGAAGCTGGCGCGGCTGGTCACCAGAATGGCGCCGTCACGGCGACCCGTGCGGCACAGATGGCCCACCAGCTTGTCCAGAGCGATATGGCGTCCCACATCCTCGCGAATAGCGAGAATGTTGCCTTCCCCATCCAGATGCACAGCCGCATGGGTGGCGCCGGTGCGCTGACCCAGCAGCTGGAGCGGACGCAGCGCGCTCAGCACCTTGTCGATATGGCCAACCGCCAGACGCTGACTGTCGGGCAAGCTTGGCTGGGTGCGGATCACCTGCTCCAGACTCTCGCTGCCACAGATGCCGCAACCGGTGCGCCCCGCCAGGGTGCGCCGCTTCTCTTTGAGGCGGTGAACGCAGCGATTGGCCAGGGTGATATGCAGCTCAATCCCCTGACAGCCCTCAATCTGCTCGATGTCGTGGATATCGAGCAGGCTGTCGATGATCCCCTCGGATAGCGAAAATCCGATGGCAAAATCCTCCAGATCGGAGGCCGAGCACATCATCACGCTGTGGGCGATGCCGTTGTAGACCAGCGCCACCGGCGTCTCGGAGGGGAGCGCCATTTCGCTGTCGCAGGTCAGCGCATCGGCGCGGTAGTGCACCACCTCGCGGTGGATAGCGCAGCGGGCCAGCTCGTTCTGTTCTCTCTGCTCGCACTGTTCGTTCTGTTTTTGCTCGCTCCGCGCCTCAAGCTCAATTACCTCTCTCATGGTGCGACCCCATCAATGATCTCGGGATCTCTGGCCGAAATGCCGAGCCGCTTCATTTTCGAGAGCAAGGTGGTGCGCTTCATGCCAAGGCGGTTGGCCGCTCCTCGCTCGCCAGCGACGATGCCGTTGCAGTCACGCAGGGCAGCGATGATCGCTTCGCGCTCATCGGTCGGCCCCTCCTCGGCAAAGAGCGGCGTGGCGGGTTCGTCATACACCAGAGTCTCAATCTTGTGGTAGCCCTTGAGGGGCATCAGCTCATCAGGCGAGAGGTTGAGCACATGACCGCGGGTCATCACCACGGCGCGCTCGATAACGTTCTCCAGCTCGCGGATATTGCCGTACCAGGGCAGCGACACCAGCATCTTCATGGCATCGGCGGGGATCGAGGTGATGGTGCGGCGCATCCGCTTGGCGATCTTCTTGATAAAGAAGTTGACCAGCAGCGGAATATCCTCGCGGCGCTCGCGCAGCGGCGGCAGCTCGATGGGAAAGACATTGAGGCGGTAGTAGAGATCGCTTCTGAAACGCTTGTTCTTGACCATGGAGAGCAGATCGCAGTTGGTGGCGGCCACCAGTCGCACATCCACTGCGATGGGGTTGCTGTTGCCCACCCTCTCCAGCTCGTGCTCCTGCAATACCCGCAAGAGTTTGGGTTGCAAGTCCAGCGGCATATCCCCCACTTCGTCGAGGAACAGGGTGCCCTTGTGGGCCCGCTCGAAACGGCCGATCCGCTGGGTCAGGGCGCCGGTGAAGGCCCCCTTCTCGTGGCCAAAGAGATCGCTCTCGATAAGGCCGGTGGGGATGGCGGCGCAGTTCACCTTCACCATCTCGTGGTCGTGGCGGGCACTCAGGGCGTGAATGGCCTGGGCGATCAGCTCCTTGCCGGTACCGGTCTCACCGAGGATCAGCACGGTACTGTCGCTCTCGGCCACCAGCCGCACCTTCTCCAGCACGCTCTCCATCACCGCGCTCTGGTAGATGATGCGGGGGAACTCCCCCTGCATCTGCGGCTCGTTGATGCGAATGGTCTTCTCTTTGGCGCCGTTGGTGTTGGAGATCTCCTGCTGGGCCTGCACGTTGTTCATGGCTATGGCGGTGCGCGCCGCCACCTGCTCCAGCAGAGAGATATCGATATCGGCAAAAAAGTCGGCGTTGGGATGCGAGAGGATCAACACCCCCAGCAGGTTGCCCCGATAGCGCAGCGGCAAAATGCAGGAGCTGTCAGCCTCGGGCGGCAGGATCTGGGAGGTAAAGCGGCAGCGATTGCTGCAGCCGTGGCCGTGTTCGCGATAGACAAAAAACGGCTCGCTATGACCAAGGGCCCCCTGCAGACACTTCTTTTCGAAACAGGAGTGATCGATGATGCCCGGCTGCTCGCTCTGGTGTTGATTGACCAGATAGCTCTTGAAGCTGTCGGAGGTGGCGTTGTATTCGGCCAGACACAAGCTGCTGATGCCGAAGTGGTGGTGCAGGATGGCAAACAGGCTCTTGGGCAGCTCGGCGATGCGCACCAGTTTGATTACCGCGTTGGTCACATCCACCAGAATTTTGCAGCTGTCGCGCTCAAGGCGCAGGGAGTTGGCCTGCTCCAGAGTGCGCTCCTTGTCGAGCACGTTTTCGAGCGCAATGGCGATAATGGCCGCCAGCTGGGTCAGTTTGGCAAGGGTCTCCATGGTGAAGCTGTCGAGCTGGGTGTTGATAAACTCGACCCCGCCCAAGTGGCTGCGGGCGGTGGTGATGGGGAGCTGGCAGTAGGAGCGCAGCCCCCCGTAGACCCCTTCGCGATCCAGCGCCGGGCAGCGATTCTCAAAGCGGGCGGCAGCGAGAATGATGGCCTGTTCCGGGGTCTCTTTGGTAGGACGGGGGGAGAGGTGCAGCTCTGCCTTGGGGCAGACCAGATGCTTTGGGCCGGAATGTCCCATGAAGTAGAAGATGGCCTCCTCATCCGCACCCATGTTGAGGATCAGGTTGACCCGGGTTACGCCGCCGAAGCTGGCATCTATCTTGTTGAGTTTGTGGATAAAATCATCGAGCGTCACGGCCGACAGGAGGGATTTGGAGAGCAGGAGGAAACCGTCGTCCCAGATGGGAGAGATCTCGTCCAGGGGGATGGCACTCACATTTAGCATTGCGGCCTCACGTTATATCGATTTAGTCACCAGTCAGGCTGTCCATGCCATCGCATCACGACAAGCACCCGTCACCAAAATAAATAGCCGCAGCCCGTAAAAGCGGCTGCCAATAAGAAAAGCGGTGACGAAAATTGTCGCATGTTGCAATTCCAGAGTTGTTATTAACGAACGACAACAAAAAGTAACATCGTTATCGGGGGATATATTGGAATGGCGACTCATCATAGATGAGCTCAAATTTCATTACAATCCGATTTAATATATCTGATGGCCATATTTAACCGGTTATTTCATCAGTTCTTGATCTCAATTAAGGCGCCTGAAAAGTGGGCCGCCGTCAACTGTCAGATCTGCCCTTTCCTCTTCGCTGGCTGCGGGTTTCAAGATGGCGTTTGCTGCCCATCCATCGGCAATTTACGAGGTGATGATCCGGCTGTGGCAGCACTTCAGGCCACCGAAGATAAAGAGGGCCGACAAGCTCTGGAAGGCCATCAGCAGCCAGCTGGCGTTGTCGGCAAGCTCGGCGGTGACGCTCTGGTGCGTGAGGTAGATCAGCAGGGTGATCACCCCCAACAGCAGGCCGTTGATCAAGGTGGTGGAGATAAACCCGATCAGCCAGGCACTGGAAATACTCAAGGCAGAAAATACGCTGCTCATGGCGAGTCGTGCTGCCATAAAACAGCCGAAAAAACCGAAGCCGAGCAGAAATATCATCTCGTCGCGCCAAATATAGCAACCTATTCCCAGCAATATCGCCGCCAGATAGGTGCCAATATAGAAAATTCCGAATAAGCGACCAATTTCATGTTGCATCATTTATCCCCTGTTTTTGGGTAATAAAAGGGTGCCCGACTCGATAAATCCGAGTCGGGTTCCCTTATTTGTGCAGAACCTCTTTTTTAGGGCGTTCAGCCTTTGGCTGCGCTGCGCAATTTCGCCTTGAGCGCGCTGTATTCAGTCTGGACGTACACTTCCGCCTCAGGCTGATTGTCGATGCGCTCGATCTTCACCGCGCAGTACTTGTACTCCGGCGTGTGGGAGACGGGATCGACGTGCTCGATGGTGAGCTCGTTACAGGCCCCGATCCACCACTGGTAGGTCATGTAGACCACCCCGGCGTTGACCCGGTCGTTGTAGTTGGCCCGGGTGATCACCTTGCCACGGCGCGACGAGATCCAGACCAGCGCCTGATCCTTCACCCCGAGCTTTTTGGCATCGCTCGGGTGGATCTGCACATAGCCCGGCTCATCGGCCAGGGTCTGCAGCGCCGAACAGTTGCCGGTCATGGAGCGGCAGGAGTAGTGACCTACCTCGCGCACGGTGGAGAGCACCAGCGGGTACTCCGCACAGGGCTGCTCCAGCGGCGCCCGCCACTCGGAGGCAATCAGCTGACCCTTGCCGCTCGGGGTGGTGAACACGTTCCCCTCGAACAGAGTGCTGGTGCCCGGGTGATCCTCGGTCGGGCAAGGCCACTGCACGCTCTTGAGATCGGCCATCTTGTCGTAGCTGACCCCGGCATAGAGCGGACAGAGCGCACGCATCTCGTCCCAGATCTCTTCGGTGTTGTGGTACTCCATGGGATAACCCATGGCGGTCGCCATCAACGAGAAGATGGCCCAGTCCGGCTTCACGTTCTCAGGGGGCGTCACCGCCTTGTAGAAGCGCTGGAAGCCGCGATCTGCCGAGCTGTAGACCCCCTCGTGCTCGCCCCAGCTGGTGGCGGGCAGAATGACGTCGGCCATCTCGGCGGTCTGGGTCATGAAGATATCCTGCACGATCACCAGCTCCATCCCCGCCAGAGTCCGGCGGAACTGACCCAAGTCAGCCTCGGTCTGGGCCGGGTCTTCACCAAAGATGTAGAAGGCCTTGCACTTGCCCTCCTCTACCTTATGGCCAAGCTCGGTCAGGCGATAGCCGGGCTTTTGGGAGAGCGACTCCACGCCCCACGCTTTGGCGAACTTGGCGCTGATCTCGGGATCGGCCACAGACTGATAACCCGGGAACTGGTGGGGCAGCATCCCCATGTCACAGGTGCCCTGCACGTTGTTCTGACCGCGAACAGGCCCGCAACCGGTGCCGCGGCGACCGAAGTTGCCGGTCAGCAGCGCCAGACCCGCCAGCCCCTTGACCACGTCCACTGCCTGACCGTACTGGGTCACTCCCATGCCCCACAGGATCATGGACGCAGGCGACTCGGCATAGGTGCGAATGGCGGCGCGGATATCGGCGGCTTTGAGGCCAGTGATCCCCTCCACATATTCCGGGGTGTACTTGGCCACCGTCGCCTTCAAGGTCTCGAACCCTTCGGTGTAGTTGGCGACGAATGCCTTGTTGTAGAGCCCTTCGTTAATCAACACGTTAGCGAAAGCGTTAACCAGCGCCATGTTGGAACCGTTTTTGAGCGGCAACCACTGATCGGCGATGCGGGCGGTCTCCACCATACGGGGATCACACACAATCACCTTGGCCCCGTTTGCCTTCGCCTTGAGGATATGGCGGGCGACGATGGGGTGAGAGTCAGCAGCGTTGTAACCAAACACCAGCAGGCACTTGGTCTCTTGAATTTCGGGAATGGCGTTGCTCATGGCGCCGTTACCTACAGTTGTCTCCAGACCGGAGACTGAGGGTGCGTGTCACACCCTCGCGCAGTGGTCGACGTTGTTCGTCCCAATCACCGCACGGGCAAATTTCTGCATCACATAGTTGGCTTCATTGCCGGGGCCACGGGCAGAGCCGGTGGTCATGATGGCGTCCGGGCCATATTTCGCCTTGATGGCAGCCAGACGGCTGCTGGCGAACGCGATCGCTTCGTCCCAGGAGACCGCCTCGAACTTGCCACCGCGCTCGCGGCGGATCATCGGGCTCTTGAGACGGGGGGTCAGCAGGTTGGTGTCGTTCAAAAAATCCCAACCGTAATAGCCCTTGAGGCAGAGCTGCCCCTCGTTGGTCCGGCCGTTGGCGCCTTCGGCCCCCACCACCTTGTCGTTTTCAACCAGCAGGTTGATTTTGCAACCGGTGCCGCAATAGGGGCACACGGTAATGACTTTTTTCATGACTCACACTCTTGTTTGTTAACGAAAAACGGCTCGGCAAGCCCGCTCACACCCGCGCCGGCATCGCCAGCAGTGCCTCGGCACTGGCCAGCTGCTTCTGCCGGTTCAGGTTTTCAAGATGCTCCGGCGTGACCAGCCGCAGCGCCTGGGTCGGACACACCTCGACACAGGCCGGGCCCGCCTCACGGTGACGGCAGAGATCGCACTTGAGCGCCTGCGCCTTGGTCTGCGGACGCTTGAAGAGCGAATCGGCAGCGGGGGCCACTTCTTTGAGCACCACCGCCATGGCGCCGTAAGGACAGGCCACCACGCAGGACTTGCAGCCGATGCAGCGATCCTGCAACACCTTGACGCAACCATCCTCACTGACGATGGCATTGTTCGGGCAGGCCATGGCGCACGGCTTGTCTTCACACTGGCGGCAGAGCACCGGTGTGGTCACCTTACTGCCCACGATCACCTTCAGGCGCGGCTGAAAGTAGCTGTCCTTGGAGACCAGATGTCCATCCTCGATGGCAAGATGCAGGCCGCCCTCCCGCTCAAGGGTCCCGCTGCAAGACCCTGACTGGTGTGAAACGGCGCAGGCCACCTCACAGGTACGACACCCAATACAGAGACTGGGATCTGCAATCACGAAGCTGTTCATAGAGAGGGATCCTAAATGGTTCGTTACACCGGGCCGCCCGCCGACAGGCAAAGAGGCGGCCAGCCCCCCACAAAGCATTTATCAGACCAAAACGGGCAAATGGCGCGATAAAAATTTACAACCAACTGAAAATAAAGGAGTAATCGGCAAGAGCAGCTTGCTGTTTACCACTACTGACGAGGGTAACGACGGACTGGGAAGTGTGATCGACACGACAAAAGTGACGAGCTCGACACCGGCTGACCAACCCCTGCCCCAGTCGTGTGACGGAACCATTCGAAGGAGTTTGCAGCCAGGATCGGCTGCCCTAAACCAGACAAGCGGAGGAAGGAAAACCGGGGAGAAAAACCATAGCAAGGGCCAAAAATGGGCTGTGCTGCACGCAAAAATGGCTTGGAGCGGCGGCCAAGTTGTTTGGTTTTGCTATCGAGCTGGCAGGTCATCATCAAGCCAAACCGAACAAAAATGAGCTACTTATTGACTGATTTGTTGAGCCAGAGCCGGTTTTAGGCCCCTGCCTCTTCAGTTTTTCACCTGCCCGGTTACTATGACTCAGTCGGCAACAAATTTTTAGGGCAGCATTTTCATGGAAACTGAGTGTTCTGGGTATATAAATAACCATGATTTATTTTTATAATAATAAGGCAGGTAACATATGTTTAGTATTGCAAAGGATGAGTTTTTACTTAAATATAAAATCAGCAATGATGAATTTATCCGTAGCGGGCTAAATTGGGACACATTAGCTGAAATAGGAACAGATCATTTTTATAATATCGAAAATAGAAAAGGAATTGCCGAGTTTTTTGTCAAAATAATACAAGGCTGTAAAGAGGTTCATTCGGTTAGGTGGAGAGTCAAAGACCCTGAACATCTCATAGAAAAAATCATCAGAAAAAACCTACCTAAAGATGGCGAGACAGTTCAAGAAAAATATAAAACAATAAACAAGGAAAATTATCATGAAATTGTCACTGATTTAATTGGAATTAGAGCAATACATCTTTTTAAAGATGAATACAAACCTATTGATAATTTTTTGAAGAGTGTTTGGGAACCACAGGAACTTCCTGTTATATATATAAGAAACGGAGATGCAGAATATAATGAGGATGGATTTTCAATAAAAATACATCCCGCAGGATATCGATCAATCCACTACGTTTTCCAATCTCAACTTTCGCGAAAACCTACATTTATAGAGGTTCAAGTAAGAACTATTTTTGAAGAGGGTTGGAGTGAAATTGATCACAAGGTAAGATACCCTAACTTTTCCGAAGACCAAAATATTATATATTTTCTAAATATATTCAATCGAATGTCAGGTAGTGCTGATGAAATGGGTAGCTTTGTCAAAACTCTAGACACAGAGCTAAAAAAACATGCGGAAATGCTTTCAAAAGCGAACTCAGAAAGTCAAAAGCTTAGAGCTGAAAATGAGGAAAGGATGGCTTCAATAGAAAAATTAATAAGTGAATTAGAAAGCTACAAGGGAGAAAATAAAACTAAAAACAAAACTATATCAGAGTTAAGATCACAAGTCGAAAAATTAAGAGAAACTGCAACCAAACAGCAGCCTTTAATAGACTTCGCTGGGTCAACGCTATCTTCTAGAAACAACAGAGATAGCTATGCATCAATAATTTCAGATGCAGGTTTAGATAGAGTTGCAAGTCGCAACAGTTTGATTTACGATCGCGACTCAAGTATTTCATCCTATTGGCTTAAATCCTCCAATAGTTCAAATAACAGTGACGATAAAAAGAGATAATATCAAAAGATAATTTCTAAAGATATCGTAAGGTGCAATAAGCGCAGCGCATTGCACCTCTTGCCTCTTTTAATACTGGGTGCAATTCACTTCGTTCATTGCACCCTACATTTTTTCCTTCCAAATAAAGACTCCATTGCTACCCAGCGCCCTCCCCTTTGCCATCCTGCCAGCAATTAATTAGTCACTATTTTATCGTCTGTTTTTCACTCGCTTCGGTAAAAAATAGTGGCCAAACCTCTTCCCCAGATAAAACAAACGGTTGCCCACAGAGCAGGTGAATATTTCAATCAACGGCCAATTAATAACCTTACTCAAAAGGACGTTTTGATTATTTATACCTGAGCATAAACCCGCAGAGTGTGTGTCATTATAAGCTTAACGACAGATGAACAGACTGTGTCCCATGAAACGCATCTTTATATCCGATTAGCTCCCTTCCCATCGCAATCCTTTGATTTCCCCCCGATGTTGTATTCACACATACCTGATGTGTTCGGGGCGATCTGCTGTGGCAAACGTGTAAACATCAAACTGACAAGATGAACTCATGAACTGTGATAAACAACAAGCCATGTCCGGCGTCATGCTGGCGGCGATTGGCGTAGTCTATGGCGATATCGGCACCAGCCCGCTCTATACCTTGCGCGAGTGCCTGTCAGGTCAATTCGGGTTCGGCGTCGAGCCGTCCTCCATTCTCGGCTTTCTCTCGCTGATCTTCTGGCTGCTGATCCTGGTGGTGTCGGTCAAGTACCTCTCCTTTGTGATGCGGGCCGACAACGCCGGCGAGGGTGGCATTCTCACCCTGATGTCGCTGGCGACCCGCAACGCCTCCACCCGCTGGACGCCGCTGCTGATCATCCTCGGCCTGATTGGTGGCAGCTTCTTCTATGGCGAGGTGGTGATCACCCCGGCGATGTCGGTGATGTCGGCCATCGAGGGTCTGAGCATTCTCACCCCCGCCCTCGACCCCTATATCGTCACCCTCTCGGTGCTGGTGCTGACCCTGCTGTTTGCCATCCAGAAACATGGCACCGCCATGGTGGGCAAGCTGTTTGCCCCCATCATGCTGATCTGGTTTATGACGCTGGCGGTGCTGGGGCTGCGCGGCATCATCCACAACCCCGAGGTGCTGGGGGCGCTCAACCCCGTCTGGGCGGTGCGCTTCTTTATCCAGTACCAGACCACCTCCTTCTTTGCCCTCGGCGCCGTGGTGCTGGCCATCACCGGGGTGGAGGCGCTCTACGCGGATATGGGCCACTTTGGCAAAAATCCAATTCGCCTCGCCTGGTTTATCGTGGTGCTGCCCTCGCTGGTACTCAACTACTTTGGTCAGGGTGCGCTGCTGCTGAGTAACCCCGCCGCCATTGCCAACCCCTTCTTCCTGCTCGCCCCGAAATGGGCGCTGGTGCCGCTGCTGCTGCTGGCAACCATGGCGACGGTGATCGCCTCGCAGGCGGTGATCTCCGGGGTATTTTCGCTGACCCGGCAGGCGGTGCGGCTCGGTTATCTCTCACCCATTCGCATCGTTCACACCTCCGAGCAGGAGTCAGGCCAGATCTATATTCCGGTCATCAACTGGATGCTCTATATCTCGGTGGTGATCGTCATCATGAGCTTCGAGCACTCCAGCAATCTGGCGGCGGCCTACGGCATCGCGGTGACCGGCACCATGGTGCTCACCTCCATCCTCTCCTGCTCGGTGGCCAAGAACAGCTGGCACTGGAACAAGTATCTGGTGGCCATCCTGTTTGCCGCACTGCTCTGTATCGACGTACCGCTGTTTGCCGCCAACCTCGCCAAGATCTTCTCCGGCGGCTGGCTGCCGCTCACCCTGGGTGCGGTGATGTTCACCGTGATGACCAGCTGGAAGAGCGAGCGTTTCCAGCTTATTCGCCGCCTGAACGAGCACGGCAACTCCCTTGAGCCGATGATCGCCTCGCTGGAAAAATCCCCGCCGACCCGGGTGGCCGGCACCGCCGTCTATATGTCGCGGGTGGTTAACGTGATCCCCCATGCGCTGCTACATAACCTCAAGCACAACAAGGTGCTGCACGAGCGGATCATCCTGCTCACCCTGCGGGTGGAAGAGGTGCCCTACGTCCACAATGTGCGCCGGGTCTGCATCGAGCAGCTCTCCCCCACCTTCTGGCGGGTGGTGGCAAGTTACGGCTGGCGCGAGACTCCGAACGTGGAGGAGATCTTCCACCGCTGCAACGCCGAGGGGCTGAGCTGCCGGATGATGGAGACCTCGTTCTTTATGGCCCACGAGTCGCTCATCATGAAAGACCGTCCCTGGTATCTCTATCTGCGCGGCAAGCTCTTTATGCTGCTGCAGCGCAACGCCCTGCGCGCCCCGGATCAGTTCGAGATCCCGCCCAACCGGGTTATCGAGCTGGGATCCCAGGTGGATATCTGATGGCGGGTTGATGGCCTCTTGATGGCATAGAAAACGTCAGCAAGAGAGAGAGGGAGGCATTGGCCTCCCTCTGTTGTTTCCGTTAACCCCGATTACCGGCCCCCTCATCCCCAACCCTTCTCCCGCGAGGGGAGAAGGGAGCAAACCACGGCGACCATATGCTGTAAACGGTGCAATTCACTGCGTTCTTTGCACCCTACTTAATGCTGCGTTTTCCAAGGTGACGAACCCTCCAGTCGGCTTCGTCACAAGTGACGAACGTCACAGTTCGACAGCCATGCCAGCCCTTTCACCCAACCACACCAAGATTTTTATTTATTTAAAAACAGCAACTTAAAACCAATTTTGCTGCAAAAACCAATCTGGCCCGTATCTTGCCAACCTGCCCCTACTTTCTCCGTTCGCGACACGACAAGGTAGGCTATGAACCGCTTCGTTATCGCTGACCCCAAGCTTTGTATCGGCTGTGGCACCTGTATGGCGGCCTGCAGCGAGGTACACAAGGCGCAAGGTTTGCAGCAAGCCCCCCGTTTAACCGTTATGCGACACGAGCAGGCGACCATGCCGGTTCAGTGCCGTCACTGTGACGATGCCCCCTGCATCAAGGTGTGCCCGGTCGAGGCAATTCACCAGACCGGCGATTGCGTGCAACTCAACGAGTCGCTCTGCATCGGCTGCAATCTCTGCGCCGTGGCCTGCCCCTTTGGCGCTATCCAGAGCGGTGGCAGCCGTCCGGTGGCCGTGGCCACCAGTTACGACACCTATATCCCCTGCTCCATCCGCTCCAGCAACCCCTCAACCTCTGCCGGCCTGCGCTGCTTTGGCGAGGATCTGCTGAGCTGGGAGCCGGGCGTGCGCAGCATCGCCGTCAAGTGCGACCTCTGTGAATTTCGCGCCGAAGGCCCCGCCTGTGTCGGTGCCTGCCCCTCCCAGGCACTTAAGCTGGTCAATGACGGCGACACCGAACGCGCCGCCCGTATCCGTCGCCAGCAAGCGGCCGACACCAACCCGCAAGGGGCCTCTGCCTTCTCGGCGCCTGCCACGGCGATCCCTGCATCCGATTTATCTACCACAGAGGGAGTTCGCTGATGTTGTCCCCCCTTGTTATGGCCACGCTCCTGCTCTTTTTGTTGGGCGCTGCCGCCGGTTTGCTCCTGCAAAAACTGCCCGCACTGGCCAACCGTCTCAATAGCGGTTTTGCCCTGCTGGGCTCGCTCGCGGGTCTGGTCGCCGCCATCCAGATCTTTGCCCAAGGCATCCCCGTCGACGGCCAGCTCTGGCTGCTGGGCTCGGTGCACCTCGACATGCTGGCCGCGCTGATGCTGCTGGTGATTAGCACCGTCGGCGTCGCCGTCGCCCTCTACTCCTTTGCCTATATCCGCGAATATCAGGGCAAGGGGGATGTGGCCATCGGCGCGCTGATGAACCTCTTCCTCTTTGCCATGGTGGGCATGGTGCTGGCCGACAATGCGCTCGGTTTCTTGCTCTGCTACGAGCTGGTGACCCTCACCACCTACTGGCTGGTCAAAACCAACCCCGAGGCCGCCAAACAGAGCCGGCTTTACCTGGTGATGAACCATATCGGCATGGCGCTGGTGCTGGTCGCCTTCTGGCTGCTCTGCCGCGAAAGCGGCTCGCTGGAGTTCTCCGCGCTGCGCGAACACCATCTGGCGGGCGGTTTGGCCTCCCTGGTGTTCCTGCTCAGCTTCTGCGGTTTTGGCCTGCGCGCCGGTTTCGTGCCGCTGCACGGCTGGCTGCCGGTGGCCGAGCCCGTTGCGCCGTCCCATATCTCGGCGCTGATGTCTGGCGTGATGGTGAAGCTGGGTCTCTTTGGCATCTTGCGGGTCAGCATCGATTTTCTCGGCGCCAGCCAGCTCTGGTGGGGTTATGTGGTGCTGATCTTCGGTGCCTGTTCGGCAGTGCTCGGGGTGCTGTTTGCGCTGGCCGAGCACGATCTCAAGCGGCTGCTCGCCTACCACACGGTGGAGAACATCGGCATCATCCTGATGGGGATGGGCATCGGCATGATCGGCATCGCCAACCAGCAACCGGCGCTGGTGGTGCTGGGGCTGCTCGGTGCCCTCTATCACCTGCTCAACCACGCCATCTTCAAGAGCCTGCTCTTTATGGGCACCGGCTCGGTGATGTTCCGCCTGCACACCCGCGATATGGACAAGATGGGGGGTCTCGCCAAACTGATGCCCTGGACCGCGCTGGCGTTCCTCATCGGTGCCATGGCCATCTCGGCGCTGCCGCCCCTGAACGGCTTTGTCAGCGAGTGGTTTATCTATCAATCCCTGCTCTCCATGACCAAACTCGGCACCTCGATCGTCGCGCCGCTCGCGGTAGTGATGCTGGCGGTGACCGGCGCCATGGCGGTGATGTGTTTCGTCAAGGTGTATGGCATCTGCTTCTGCGGCGCCCCGCGCAGCGAGAAGGCGAGCCACGCCCGCGAAGTGCCGGGCGCCATGGTGGCTGGCACCCTGCTGCTGGCCGCGGTCTGTCTGGTGCTGGGTCTGGGCGCCCCCTGGATTGCCCCCCATATTGCCAGCTATGGCCAAGCCTTGGTAAGCGGCCAAATGAACGTGGCCACTGGCGCCACCCTGCTGCCACTCGACAGCAGCCAGGCGATCCTCTCCCCGCCCGTTATCGCCATCACCTTGCTGGGGCTATTCCTCATTCCGCTGCTGGTACTGGCCATCTTCAAGGGGCCCAAGCTGGGTCGTCGTCACGCTGGCACCCCGTGGGCTTGTGGTTACGCCTACGAGGAGCGTATGAGCCTCACCTCCGGCGGTGTCACCCACACCTTGCGCCAACTCTGCGCGCCGCTCTATCGCAAGCAGCCGCAGCTCGATCTGGCTAGCGCCCTGCACGGGGTGAGCGATACCAGCGGGACAACCGGCTGGCTGCTGCACGGTGTTGTGCTGGCGCTCTTTATCCTGATGGCTGTAGGAGTCTGATATGCCTGTTCTTGAAATGCCGAGCTGGGGCATGGTTGCCCTCGCCCTGACCCAGGCCATCGCCATGCTGGCGCTGGCGCCGCTCGCCACCGGTTTCAACCGGGTGCTGCGGGCCAAGATGCACTCCCGTCAGGGGCCGGGCCTGCTGCAGGATTACCGGGATATCGCCAAGCTCCTGCGCCGTCAGGAGGTAACTCCCGAGCCTGCCGGCATCATCTTCAACCTGATGCCTGCGCTGCTCATTGCCGCCCTCTTGCTGGTAGGGATGGCGCTGCCAACCCTGACTCACGAGTCCCCCTTCCCCATCGCCGGGGATCTCATCACCGATATCTATCTGTTCGCCATCTTCCGCTTCTTCTTCTCCCTCTCGGGGCTAGACAGCGGCAGCATGTTTGCAGGGATCGGCGCCCGCCGCGAACTGACTCTCGGCATTCTGGTAGAGCCCATTCTGGTGCTCGCCTGCTTCATCATGGCGATGATGGTGGGCAGCTCGGATCTGGGCAATATCAGCAGCTATGTGGCGACCCAGCCGCTGGCCGCGCCGGTTGCCACCCTCTTGGCTGGCGCCGCCTGCGCCTTCGCGGTGTTTGTCGAGATGGGCAAGCTGCCCTTTGACTGCGCCGAAGCCGAGCAGGAGTTGCAGGAGGGGCCGCTCACCGAGTATTCCGGTGCGGGCCTGGCCCTGCTCAAGCTCTCCATCGGCCTCAAGCAGTTGGTGGTGGTGCAGCTCTTCTTGGTGATTTTCCTCCCCTTCGGCAAGGCGGCCAACTGGAGTCTGCCGGCGCTCATCGGCGCGGCGCTGATCCTCGCCTGCAAGCTGCTGGTGGCCTTTTTACTGGCTGGCATCATCGAAAACGCCATGGCCCGCACCCAGTTCGTGCGCACCCACAAGCTCACCCGCTACGGGTTGGGGCTAGCCCTGCTGGCGCTGCTCGCCTATCTGGTCGGGATCTGAATCATGCCCGCCAGCACAGCAACTTTTTCCGATTTCATCATTTGTGAATGCTCATTCCCGAACATTAAAGTGAGAACTGCATGACCATCGCCATTTCGGATCGCATCGGCTGCGACTACATCCAGCAGGTGCGAGCACAACTGCCCCACGCCATCGTCGACGAGGAGTGGCAAACCGCCGATCAGGCCACCATTACCGTCAAGCCCACCAGTCTGGTCGAGACCGCCAGCCTGATCTTCCATCAGCTGGGGGGCTGGCTTCCGCTCTCCTTTGCCAATGACGAGCGCAGCCTCAACGGCCACTTCGCCGTCTACCACGTCTTCTCCATGGAGGGCGACACCAAGTGCTGGATCACCGTCAAGGTGCTGGTAGATGCCGATACCCAGGAGTACCCCTCCATCACCCCGACCATTCCGGCGGCGGTGTGGGGCGAGCGGGAGATCCGCGACATGTATGGCCTGCGCGCCATCGGTCTGCCGGACGAACGCCGTCTGGTGTTGCCGGACGACTGGCCGGAGGATATCCATCCCCTGCGCAAGGACGCCATGGATTATCGCCAGCGCCCGATGCCCACTACCGACACCGAGACCTACCCCTTCGTCAACGAGCTCGGCAGTGATGCCAACCGTATCGTGCCGGTCGGCCCGCTGCACATCACCTCGGACGAACCGGGCCACTTTCGTCTGTTCGTCGATGGCGAAGACATCATCGATGCCGACTACCGCCTCTTCTATGTCCATCGTGGCATGGAGAAGCTGGCGGAAACCCGCATGGGCTACAACGAAGTGGCGTTTCTGACCGACCGGGTCTGCGGCATCTGCGGTTTTACCCACAGCGTCGCCTACACCACCTCGGTGGAGAACGCCATGGGTATTCCGGTGCCGGAGCGGGCCAAGATGATCCGCGCCGTGCTGCTGGAGGTGGAGCGCCTGCACAGCCATATCCTCAACATCGGCCTGTCGAGCCACTTCACCGGTTT
>NZ_CAWLMI010000104.1:0-6003 GCF_963862045.1 Aeromonas sp. 159
CTGGGCTGCTGCCGATGCCGCCTGACTGCGGGCATTGGCCTCAGCCGACAGCTGCTGCTGCATCATCTCTTCCATCTCTTTTTGCAGCTTGGCCTGCTCGGCTGCTTTACGCTTGCGCTCAGCCGCGATCTTGGCCTGCTTTTCGGCCTCTGCCTTGGCTTTCTTCTCTGCGTCAGCTTTTGCCTTTTTCTCAGCCTCTTCCTTGGCCTTCTTCTCGGCCTCGGCTTTGGCTTTTTTCTCTGCTTCTGCCTTGGCTTTCTTCTCGGCTTCGGCTTTGGCCTTCTTGTCAGCTTCCGCTTTCTTGGCCTTGGCTTCTGCCGCCTTGGCCTTCTCTTCAGCCTCTTTCTTCTCTTGTTCCTTTTTCTTCTTTAGCGCCAACGCCTTGCTCTCGGCTTCCGCCGCTTTACGCTCGGCTTCAGCCTTCTTGGCCTTCTGTTCTTCCAGCTTGCGGGCTTCCTCGGCTTTTTGGGCCTTCTCTTCCGCCTGCTTCTGCTCGGCAACCTTCTTCTGCTTCTCGGCCTCGGCCTTGCGAGTCGCCTCTTCGGCCTGCTTGCGCTTGGTCTCGGCGATGCGAAGCTGCTCCTGTTTCTGAGCCAGCTCGCGCTTGGCGAGATCCGTGTCTTCCTTATCCTTCTCTTTCTCTACCTTTTGAGGCTTGGGCTGAGCTTTCTGCTGCTGGATCTGCTTGGCCTGCTCGTTGAGGAAGTTCTCATCGAGCATGACGGCATTGACGATCTGCCCCTTCGATTCGGGTCGTTTCGGTTTGCTGAAATCGAGCCCGACAAACAGGATGATGCCGATGATCAGGTGCAGCAGAAACGACGCGATGAGATAACCGGAAATACCACGCTTCACATCCATCTCCGTTAGTTCACCGGATCTGTCATCAGGCCAACCTGAGGCACACCCGCATTCTTGAGGGCCACCATCAACAGGATCACCTCTTCGTAGCGCACGGCCTTGTCACCCGCGACCACCACGGGGGCATTCTGGTTGATCGCCAGATAGCCCATGGCTTTTTCGGTGATGTATTGCTGCATCGCCTCTGGCGTGCCGCTTGGCACCGGCTCGTCATCGGCTTCGCCAGCCTTGATGACATACTCGCCTTCGGTATTGACGCTGACGATGAAGGGCGGCTTGGCATCTTCCGGCAACTGCTCGGACTCAGCCTGTGGCAGATCAACCTTGACCCCTTGCGTGATCACCGGCGTGACCGCCATAAAGATGATAAGCAGCACCAGCATGACGTCGATATAGGGAACCACGTTGATCTCGGCCACCTTCTTGCGCCGGATCCGCTGATAGGTTTGCATTACTGATCACCCTGCTGCTGTGCAATTTGACGGTTCAGAATGGTGGTGAACTCGTCCATGAAGTTGGCGTAGGCGTTCTCCAGCCGCTCAACCTTGTTGGAGAAGCGGTTGTAGAAGATAACCGCCGGGATAGCGGCAAACAGACCCATGGCGGTAGCGATCAGCGCTTCCGCGATACCCGGTGCCACCATCTGCAAGGTAGCCTGCTGCACCTGACCCAGGGCGATAAAGGCGTTCATGATCCCCCATACGGTACCGAACAGACCGATATAGGGGCTGATGGAGCCGATGGTCGCCAGCACCGGCAGATTGGATTCCAGATCATCCACCGCGCGGGAGAGGGAAACACGCATGGCGCGGTAGGTACCATCCATCACCGCATCCTGACCACGGGCACCGGCCTTGAGCAAGCGGGCATACTCCTTGAAGCCGGAGTAGAAGATATCTTCCATGCCTTCGATATCATCGCGGCGGGAAGAGGACTCCTGATAGAGGCGATTGAGATCGACCCCTGACCAGAAGCGATCTTCAAACTGTTCCGATGCGAGATTGGCCGCCTTGATCGCCTTTGAACGCTGGATAATCAGCGCCCACGAGACAATAGACATGCTCATCAGGGTCATCATGACCAGTTTTACCAACAGGCTGGCTTGCCAAAACAGGCCAATAAACGAAATTTCAGCGTGCACTTAACAGCACTCCCTTGATTTTTTCAGGTATAGCTACAGGTTTCATTTGCGGATGACTGACACAGGCTATCTGTACCATGGCCTGGGTGATCAGTCGTCCATCAGCCGCCAGGATCTGCTGAGAAAAGCACAGGGATGCGCGTTTCACTTCAATCACTTGCGTTAATACATTCAATAGTTCATTAAAGCGGGCCGCCGAGCGGAAATCGATCTCAGTTCGGCTCACCACGAAGGCATATCCCTCCTGCAGCCAGACGTCCTGTTCGACCCCTTTGGCACGAAGAAACTCGGTGCGAGCACGTTCCATAAACTTGAGATAATTGGCGTTGTAGACGATGCCCCCGGCGTCGGTGTCTTCGTAGTAGACACGCACCGGAAACTCAAAGACTTCCCCCATAACAATCTGTGATCCATTCGACAGTCAGATGGGGGGCTATCATAGCGCAGGGCTGAATAGGAAAGAAGCAGGGGGAGACAGGGAAATCCTGCCTCCCCCCGTTTTTTATGAAAGGAAATATGAATGTGTCAGCCAGAGGCCATACAACAAACTGGGCCAGGCGAGCCAGGGGTTGAACAGCACACGTCCGGGCAGACTTTTCAGATGAAAGCCAAGTCCGTTAAGTACGCCACAACAGACGGCCCACATCAGCCAGGGAGCAAGCCAGAGACCATGCTCGCTGGTGTTGGCCGCGATCAGATTGGGGGCCTGTAAAATAGCGACGGCCAACAAGGCCGCCGCGAGTAACATCAACCCCTGCCACGGCTGCCGCTCCAGTGGAGCGGCGAGCCTGGCGAGTCGATCACTTGTTTTCATCGATCTGACGATCCATGTTCTCGGTGTGTTCCAGCCACAGCGCATTGATGATGCCAAATGCACAGGCCAGCAACAGTCCCAGGATCCAGGTGAAATACCACATTGTCAGCGCACCTCTTAATAGAGAGATTGTTGGTTATCTTCGATGTGCTTGTTGGTTACCCGGCCAAACATCTTGATGTAAGTCCAGATGGTGTAACCCAGCACAATCGGTACGAAGATCGCTGCAGCCACAGTCATCACCTGCAAGGTGTTGAAAGAGGCGGTAGCATCCCACATGGTCAGGCTCAGTGACGGCTCAAGGCTTGAGGGCATCACGAACGGGAACATGGAGAAACCGGCAGTGAGGATGACCCCGGCAATCGCCAGCGAGGAGCTGGTAAACGCCAGCCAGCCGATGTTCATGCGGGCAAACAGCGCAGTCAGCAGGCTCATGGCCAGGCCCAGTACAGGGGCGGCCACCATCCACGGATAGAGGGTGTAGTTGTTCATCCAGGCACCAGCCTGCAGGACAACTTCCTTGTTCATCGGGTTGGATACTGCGTCTGTCGCGGCAGCCTTGACGATGACATACCCTTCCATACCGCTTACCCACCAACCCGCGGCAGCAAACAGCACCAGAGTCAGCAGTGAGCAGACCATGGCAGCAGTGCGGGAACGCGCCAGCACTTCACCGTCGGTCTTCATCATCAACCAGGTTGCGCCCTGGGTGAGCAGCATGAACAGGCTCACCAGACCAGCCAGAATGCCGAACGGGTTAAGCAGACCAAAGAAGTTGCCGTGATAGGTCAACATCATGAACTGGTTAAACTCGAACGGAACGCCTTGCAGCAGGTTGCCAAAGGCCACACCAAAGACGATGGGCGGTACGGCGCTACCGGCGAACAAGGCCCAGTCCCAGTTGCTGCGCCATTTTGCATCAGCACGCAGGGAGCGGTACTTGAAACCGACCGGACGCAGGAACAGCGCCATCAGCGTCAGGATCATGGCGATGTAGAAGCCGGAGAAGGTCGCGGCATACACCATCGGCCAGGCGGCGAACAAGGCGCCACCGGCAGTGACCAGCCACACCTGGTTACCTTCCCAGTGCGGCCCCATGGTGTTGAGCATCACACGGCGCTCGACATCTTTCTTGCCAACGAACGGGAGCAGTGCGCCTACCCCCATGTCGAAGCCGTCAGTGATGGCAAAACCGATCAGCAGCACGCCGACCAGAGCCCACCAGATGACACGCAGAGTTTCGTAATCAAACATGGTCGCTCTCCTTATGCCTTGATCTGTTCAAAGTGATACTTGCCAGTCTTCAGGCTGCTGGGGCCAAGACGGGCATACTTGAACATCAGGTACATCTCGATAACCAGAAGTACGGTATAGAACAGGCAGATACCGATCAGAGAGAACCAGATCTCGGCTGCAGGCAAGTTGGATGCAGAGAGGGAAGTCGGCAACACCTCTGCAATGGTCCACGGTTGGCGACCATATTCAGCAACAAACCAGCCAGCTTCGATGGCGATCCACGGCAGCGGGATACCCCACAGCAGACCCTTGAGCAGCCACTTGCGCTTGCCGATCTGGTGACGGGCACTGTCATAGAAGGCCATACCAATCAGCACCAGCATCAGCATGCCGACGGCAACCATGATGCGGAAGGCGAAGAACAGGGGCAGTACCTGCGGGATGGAGTCATCCACGGCGGCCTTAATCTGCTCGTCGGTAGCATCGGTCACGTTGCTGGTGTAGCGCTTGAGCAGCAGACCGTAGCCCAGATCCTGTTTCACTTCGTCGAAGCGAGCGCGGGTCTCGTCAGACTTGTCACCGGATTGCAGCTTGGTCAGCAAGTCGTAAGCGGTCATACCGTTACGAACGCGCAGTTCGTGCTCGCTCTTCAGATCCTTCAGACCGGTTACCTGACCGTCCAGAGAACGGGTCGCGATAATGCCCAGCGCATAGGGGATCTTGATGGCGTAGTCGGTGCGCATCTCTTCCTGATTCGGAATACCGAACAGGGTAAAGGCAGCCGGAGCAGGTTCAGTCTCCCACTCAGCTTCGATAGCGGCCAGTTTCACCTTCTGCACTTCACCGGTCTCGTAACCGGATTCATCACCGAGGATCAGCACGGACACGATGGAAGCCATACCGAACGCGGCGGCAATGGCAAAGGAGCGACGGGCAAACGCCACATCACGATTCTTCAGCAGGTAGTAGGAGGAGATACCCAGCACAAACATGGCGCCACAGGTATAACCAGCCGCCACAGTGTGGACGAACTTGACCTGAGCAACCGGGTTGAGCACCACGTCAGCGAAGCTCATCATCTCCATCCGCATGGATTCGAAGTTGAACTCTGCACCGACCGGGTTCTGCATCCAGCCGTTGGCGACCAGGATCCAGAGGGCTGAAAGGTTGGTACCCAGCGCCATCAACCAGGTGGCAGCCAGATGCTGATGCTTGCTCAGACGATCCCAACCAAAGAAGAACATACCGACGAAGGTGGACTCCAGGAAGAAGGCCATCAGCCCTTCGATAGCCAGCGGGGCCCCGAAGATATCGCCGACATAATGGGAGTAGTAAGCCCAGTTCGTCCCGAACTGGAACTCCATGGCCAGACCTGTGGTGACCCCCAAGGCAAAGTTGATACCAAACAACTTACCCCAGAATTTAGTCATGTCCCGGTAGATGGTGTTGTTGGTCATCACATAGACGGATTCCATGATCGCCAGGAGAAAGGCCATTCCCAGCGTCAGGGGTACAAACAAAAAGTGATAAAGGGCCGTCGCAGCGAACTGGAACCGCGATAGGTCTACCACATGCTCAGCAATCATGATGTTTCCTCACCGATTATTGGCACGGCTATTTTAAGTTTTAAGCACAAAGCTTCCGTTGGAGGTTATCGAATGAGCCTTATTGGGACGTGTCACAACAAAACGCGTTCAGTAACCACTGGCATTAACAACAAGGCAATACGAGAACACAAATAAAGCTAATGTTTAACAATTCCAAAACAATCAGCCTAAATTTATTCTCGCCCATGATGACCGGGTTTTTATATCACCTTTATTTGATTGAAATCAATGTAAAAGGACCCGCCATACATGGCTTTGAAAGGCATTTTTAATCTATTTCACGATTATTGACGCGAGCCAGATCACAAAACACGATAAAGCGTAAAACATTGATTTAAATCAAT
>NZ_CAWLMI010000105.1:0-677 GCF_963862045.1 Aeromonas sp. 159
AAGGTGCTCTCGGGCAACGCCCCCACCTTGACGGTAAATTGCAATCCGGTTTGATTAGCCATGGCTTTCCCCTCTTGTCACGGCCAAGCAGTGCCTGAGCCATTGCCAACTCTCGCGCCCATACAATCCCTCACCGCGCAGCCACGCTACCGCCCTCTCCGGTGCCGCAAGGGCCACCAAAGATAAAGGGGTTAACAGGTTACGAGCGGTTCGGGTCTGCATCACAGGACACCCTTTAGTGCTTTGCCATCCCTCCGCACTCACCGGCAGGGCATCAAACCCCGGCAGGGGGATGGCAAAACAGAAAAGCTCCAGCCAACCCGTTGGCCAGGCTGGAGAAAATGCACAGTACAAGAAGCCGGTTGAACAACCGGCTCAAAGACACATTACTACTTACAAGGAATACCAAAGTACCGAAGCAAGGCTTACGCCTCGATGGGCGCGCGCCAGTCGTCCGCACCGGAAGTACCGGCAACGGTGTGCTCCCAGTCAATCTTGCGGTAAGCCATGGAGACCTGGATAAGCTGGGTGAAGTCAGACTTCGCCGGGTCCTGGCAGTGCGGCATCTGGCAGTCGATGTCAACGATGGTGGCATCGGTCAGCACGGTAGAGAAGAAGTGCTCCTGCTTGCCCTCAACGGAGGTGCGGTACCACTTCAGGGTCACTTTCGGCAGCAT
>NZ_CAWLMI010000106.1:0-2384 GCF_963862045.1 Aeromonas sp. 159
GATTTCATTCGGATCAAACCTTGGCGTTTAGTGCAAATAAAACGGCCATCGAAATGGCCGCTTGCATATAAACGAACTTCGTTCGGTTCAAACCTTAGTAAACCAGAACCGCGCGGCGGTTTTTGGCAAAGGCATCCTCGGTGTGGGACATGTCCAGCGGCTTCTCTTCGCCATAGCTGACGATGGAAAGCTGCTCGGCCTGCACACCCAGGGTTTGCAGATACTTGGCAACAGCCTTGGCACGACGCTCGCCCAGGGCGATGTTGTACTCCGGAGTACCGCGCTCATCGGCGTGACCTTCGATCAGGACTTTCACGCTCGGGCGCTCGCGCAGGTAGCTGGCGTGGGCATCCAACAGATCAGCGTACTGACCCTGGATATCGTAACCGTCGAACGGGAAGTAGATCACGTTGTCACGCTGCAGTGCTTCGAACTTCTGACGCATCTGCTCTTCCGGGGACAACATGCCGTTGGCGCCGCCGGTTTGTACACCGCCCATGCCGTCGGTCATACCTGATTCAGCGCCAGCGGCGTCGGAATCAGAAGAAGAACTACAAGCGGCCAGGGTGAACAGTGGCAGTGCGATGGCCAAACCCTTGAGCAGTTTATTGAGTTGCATGCTATTTCCTTAAACCTTTATAACAAAACAAAAAACAATTGGATTTTTATCAATTCAAGAAGGGCGACCAAGCTGGTGCACGAATTTCACCGCTACTGGTCGGAAGCACAGCCTTGAAGCGACCATCAGTCGACACCAACGCGAGACTCTTACGACCCTGATAGATGGTGGCATAAATGATCATGCTGCCATTGGGAGCCACACTTGGCGACTCATCCAGAGCACTCTGGGTAAGGACCAACAGGGCATTGTTTTCCATGTCCTGACGGGCAATACGATACTGTCCCTGAACACGGGTCACCATCACCATGATTTTGCCATCAGGAGTGATGGATGCACCCTGGTTGGATTCACCTTCCCAAGTCATCCGGCGAGTCATACCAGTCGCCAAATTTACGCTATAAATCTGGGGTTTGCCACCACGTTCAGAGGTGAACAACAAATTTTGCCCATCCGGCATCCAGGAGGGTTCAGTGTCGATCACACGGCTGGTTGTGACGCGGGTCAGCTGCTTGCTAGCGACATCAACCACATAGAGGTTCGGTGAACCATCTTTGGAGAGAACGATAGCCAGACGACGACCATCCGGAGACCACTCCGGTGCCCCGTTGATACCACGGAAACTGGTGATCAGGCTGCGTTGCTGAGTGTAAATATCCTGCACATAGATTTCGGACTTCTGGTTCTCGAAGCTCACGTAAGCCAGCTTGCTGCCATCCGGCGACCAGGCCGGAGACATCAACGGTTCGCGGGAGCGCAGCAGGGTCTTCTCGTTGTAACCGTCGTAGTCAGAAATACGCAGCTGGTACGGGAACTGGGTACCCTGCTGTACGGAGACGTAAGCCAGACGGGTCAGGAAGGCACCGCGCTCGCCAGTCAGACGCTCATAGACGATGTCGGAGATACGGTGGGCAAACTGACGCATCTGGGCACCCGGGATGGTCGCCATGCGGCTATCCAGGATGTAACCGTTGCTCTCGCCACCTTGCGCCTTGGCCAGCTGGCCTTTCAGCACATCGACCAGCTCGAAGTTGACCTTGTAGGTGCCGTCACCTACTGCCGAAATGGAACCCACCACAACGGCTTCAACCCCTTGGGAGGCCCAGGGAGCGAAGTTGATCTCGCTGCTGCTGCTCGGGGTCTGCGGCATCTGGCCACGGGCCAGCGGCTTGAACTTGCCGCTGCGCATCAGGTCGTTGGAGACCACTTCCGCGATGTCCTGCGGCAACTGCCCGTTACCTTCCCACTTGAAGGGGGCGACAGCGATGGGGCGTGCGCTATCAATACCGCCGGTGATGACGATGTCCAGGGCCGCCTGGGCACTCTGGCCCAGCAACAAACAGCCAACCAAAGCAAAAAATACTTTTCTGATCATGGCTTAAATACTCGGTTCCAATGTAGATGAGAGGTTAAATTCCTTTCTCGGCGAGAGGTTGCCAACCGGAGGCAAGCAACCTCGTTTTATCACGCTTAGATACTCGGTTCTAACTTCAGGTTAAATTCCTTCAACATCTCGAATGCCGCAGGATCCTTGGGCACAGGCAGTTGATTGGCTTTCAGAACAGCCGCCTTACCGGAACGACAAACCGCCGGGTCACCCTGGCCGTTATCGACCGATATGACAAAGCCACTGCTCGCAAGACGTACGCCGATAGTACATGTTTTGCCCCGCATGGTGGGATCCAAAATCATATACCGCTCAACAGTGGCCTTGATGAGCGCCGCATATTTGTCGACTTCGCCCTGGGCTGCTGCCGATGCCGCC
>NZ_CAWLMI010000107.1:0-7857 GCF_963862045.1 Aeromonas sp. 159
CCGGCTCGCCCGCCTTGTGATCTCGCACCGCAATCAGCTGGGTCTTCAAGGTCATCACCGGCTGCAGGTCGTAATCGGCCGCCACCGTGTTGGGGAACGGGGAGACGCCATAGAGAATGACGCCGGGGCGCACCCAGTCGCAGTGGGAGTCCGGCCAGGCCAGAATGCCCGCCGAGTTGGCCATGGCCCGCTCGCCTGCCAGCGGGGCGGTCAGCTTGCTGAACAAGTCGATCTGCTCGCGGGTGGTGGGCTGCTCCAGCTCATCGGAGCGGCTGAAGTGGGTCATGATGTTGAACGGCTGCACCACGTTCTTGCACTTGCCAAGTCGCTCGATAAAGGCGGGCATCTCGTCGGCACGTACCCCGAGGCGATGCATGCCGGTGTCGAGCTTGAGCCAGGCCACCACGGGCGCTGGCAGCTCGACCTGCTCCAGCGCTTCGAGCTGCTCCCAGGTGTGAACCGCCGTTTGCAGGTTGTTGGCCGCCAGCACCGGCAGATCATCGGTAGAGAAGAAGCCCTCCAGCAGCACGATGGGCTTGACCACGGCGCAGGAGCGCAGCATCAGCGCCTCTTCGATACGGGCCACCGCATAGGCATCCGCATCCACCAGGGTGCGGGCGACCGGCAGCAGTCCGTGGCCATAGGCGTTGGCCTTGACCACAGCGATGATCTTGCAAGCGGGAGCGTGGCGCTTGACCACGGCGAGGTTGTGGCGCAAGGCCGCAGTATTGATTTGGGCAGTAGCCGCTTTCATGGTTTTCCCTTACGAGGGCACAAATGGTCTCCCCCTCATCGGGCAGAAGACCGCCACTCACTTATCGTCGTCGAAGGCCGGACCGGCATAATTGTCGAACCGGGAAAACAGGCCCAGAGCGGCAGCCAATGACTGGCTATCGATCAGGGCAGTCGTGGTAATGACGAAACCGCCATCACCTTGGGTTTACATCAATAATCGTCATCAAACGCCGGACCGGCGTAGTTGTCGAACCGGGAGAACTGACCCTGGAAGGTGAGACGCACACGGCCGATAGGGCCGTTACGCTGCTTGCCGATGATGATCTCGGCAATCCCCTTGTCCGGGCTGTCATCGTGATAAACCTCATCACGATAGATAAACATGATCAAATCCGCATCCTGCTCGATGGAGCCCGATTCACGAAGATCCGAGTTGACCGGGCGCTTGTCGGCCCGCTGTTCCAGGCTTCGGTTCAGCTGGGAGAGCGCCACCACAGGGCACTGCAGCTCTTTCGCCAAGGCCTTGAGGGAGCGGGAGATCTCGCCGATCTCCAGGGTACGGTTGTCAGAGAGCGCCGGCACCCGCATCAGCTGCAGGTAGTCCACCATGATCATGGATAGGCCACCGTGCTCGCGCGCCACCCGACGGGCACGGGAGCGCACATCGGTCGGGGTGAGGCCGGAGGCGTCATCGATATACATCTTGCCCTTTTCCAGCAGCAATCCCATGGTGGAGGAGAGGCGTGCCCAATCCTCGTCGTCGAGCTGACCGGTACGCACCTTGGTCTGATCGATGCGACCGACCGAGGCGAGCATACGCATGATGATCTGCTCGGAGGGCATCTCCAGCGAGAAGATAAGCACCGGCTTGTCGGCGGTGAGGGCCGCATGCTCGCACAGGTTCATAGCAAAGGTGGTCTTGCCCATGGAGGGACGAGCCGCCACGATGATCAAGTCCGAACGCTGCAAACCGGCGGTCATCTTGTCCAGATCGTTGTAACCGCTCGATACCCCAGTCACCCCGTTGTGCGGGGTCTTGAACAGCTCTTCAATCTTGTCGACGGTCTGCTCGAGGATCAGCTTCAGGGGCTGGGGCCCCTCGTTGGCACTGGTGCGCTGCTCGGCAATCTTGAATACCTTGCTCTCGGCCAGATCGAGCAGATCGCCGGAGGTACGGCCCTGTGGCTCGTAGCCTGCTTCGACTATCTCGTTGGCGACCGAGATCATCTCCCGCACCACCGCCCGCTCGCGCACGATTTCGGCGTAGGCGTTGATGTTGGCGGCACTCGGGGTGTTCTTGGCGATCTCCACCAGATAGGCGAAGCCACCCGCCTCTTCCAGCTGTTCGGAGCGCTCCAGCTCCTCCTGCAGGGTTATGAGGTCGATGGGGTTGCCCGCGTTGGAGAGGCGGGTCATGGCCTGGAAGATCAACCGGTGCGGACGGCTGTAGAAATCCTGATCGATAACCCGTTCGGCAACCCGATCCCAGGCATCGTTATCCAGCATCAGGCCGCCCAGTACGGACTGTTCGGCCTCAAAAGAGTGGGGAGGAACTTTCAGCTGTTGTGTCTTGGCGTCTTTTTTCGCCGTCACTTGCTCTGCCATACACATAAAAACCGCAGCGGGAAGGGGACGGGAATTTTACAAAAGAAAGCCAACTACGGCGAGCCCTATCTGGCGGCTCATACCATCATAAAGGGCCAAACCAGAGTCTGCTCTACCTTGACCATTTTGATTTTGCTTCGCATTTTGCGCTCCTTGCGACTCAATCTTCTGCTTTTCATCCGGTTTACTCCTCTTGTTTCACGCCGCATCGCGGCAACCTCGTTCATGAATAATTCATGCCAGAGGTGATATTGATGAATACAAGCTGCGACACAATTAGGGACAGGCAGCCTGCCATGCGCCTTGCTGAGCTTGCCAAAGCGGAGCATGCCCCACCCACAGACGAGAGTGAAAAGAGTCAAAATGAAAAAGATGCTGACCCTGTTTGCCGTGATCCTGGCCATTGGCCTGGGGGCACCTCACGCCGAAGCCAAGAAATTTGGCGGCGGCAAATCCTTTGGTAAAAGTTACAAAACTGCGCCGGCCCAGCCTGCGGCCAAACCGGTCGACAACAAGAATCCGACACTGAATGCCCAGACTCCGCCGAAAAAGAGCGGCATGATGGGTGGCCTGCTGGGCGGCCTGCTGGCTGGCGGCCTGTTTGCCTACCTGCTGGGCAGCGGTGCCTTTGAAGGTCTGCAAGGAATGGACTTCCTGCTGATCGCCCTGCTGGCGCTGGGGGCAGTCTTCCTGATCCGTACCCTGCGCAAGGGCAAGGTCGCAACGCCACAGCCACAACAGGCGGCCTATGCGGGCTATCAGCCACCACAATCCGCTGCCCCGCAACAGTTTGAGCAGAGCAACAGCGCACCGCAAGCCACCGGCTTTGCCGACAGCGACGTGCCGTTCCGCCTGCCGCCGGGCTTTGACATGAACAGCTTCCTGGCCGGTGCCCGCGATCACTATCGCACCCTGCAAGAGGCGTGGAACAAGAACGATCTGGAAAAGGTGCGCGAGTACGTCAGCACCGAGCTATTTGAGCAGCTCAAAGCCGAGCGCGCCGAACTGACTGGCGACCAGCACACAGAAGTAATGTATGTCGACACCCAGCTGGTACGTGCTGACTATGGCAGCGACTGGGCCCAGGTGAGCGTGCGCTTCAGCGGCCGCTACATGGACCGTCAGGAGCAGGTCGAAGAAGACATCAAAGAGGTGTGGCACCTCGAGCGCGATCTGGCCAAGAACAATGCCCCCTGGCATATCGTCGGTATCGAGCAGCTGTAAGGTTTAGATTGTCACTACGCAAGAGGCGGCCAACGGGCCGCCTCTTTTCATTTCATCCCCTCACCTGACCTCATACAGGCGATTGCTATCGTCATTGATGATTGAAGAGTTGTAACCGCCACCCAAACAACGACAAAGGGCAGCCACCGGCTGCCCTTGGGGATCACATCTGGAGCTAAACGCACCGCTGACGAATCAGTTGCACCCTTCGGCAGATGTTGAGTTCAGATAGCTCACCTCATTGCCTGGCTGATAATCGGCCACGTTGATGGTCTTCTTGATCTCGATGTACTCCTTCAGCACGGCAGCATCGACCAAACCGGCATTGATGGTATCGATCTTCGGATAGCCATCACCACCGGAGGCGCTGAAGCTCGGGATCGCGAAGCTGTAAGTTGCTGCCGGATCAAACGCCTTGCCACCGATACTGGTGATATTGACGCTCTTGGCCTGGCAATCCACCGCCATGTTGATACCGCCAAACTGGGCATAACCACCGGTATTGCGGGTCTTGCTTGCCACTTGGCCCAGATAGGTCGCCAGATCGCTTCCCTTCATGACAGCCTTGTTGACCGTGTTGCCAAACGGGTGCACCAGCAACACGCTGCGGTAGGTGATATCACCGGCCGGGATGCTGTCACGGACGCCGCCAGAGTTGACGATACCAAAGTCGACACCCAGCTTGCTGCTGGTCGCCGTGGTGATGAGGCGACCCAGGTTGGTCTGCTTGTTGCGAACCGAGTTGCGATCACCAACCAGCAAGCCATCTGCCGAGCCAATGACGACATTCAGCTCTTGCTGACCTTTCTCCTGATAACCCAGCAGGGTGTTATACAGCTCGGGATCCTTGGTGATCTCGTCCTGTACGAACTGCATCTTGGCCGGATCCTTGGTTACGGCGCCGTTGGCATCGATCGCCTCGCCCTTGGCGTTGCGCTTGATCAGGTTGACCGGGATCAGGTCATAGCTGGTCAGGGTCAATTTGCCATTCTGGTACTCAAACTGGGCACGGCCCACATACTTGCCCCACTCGTGAGCCTGCATGATCCAGGTGCCGTTTTGCTGATCCGGCTGGCAGTTATCACCCGGTTTGAAATTGGCGTACTTGTTGGTGGTACCCGGTTCCATACAGACCGGATTCTGGGAGTGGCCACCAATGATGGCATCCAGAGTCCCTGCCGGCAGTGCACGAGCCATCTCTACATCGCCCGGCGCATTGCTGCCGTGCTGACCATTCTCGTAATGGCCCATGTGAGTGATGGCGAAGACCAGATTGGCCTCCTTGTTACTGCGGATCTGCTGGCCCAGTTTGGCCGCCTCGCTGGTCGGATCGCGGAACTCCAGGGTCTGCACGTTGTTGGGATCAACCAGCTGCGCGGTATCCTCGGTGGTCAGGCCCAGTACGGCAACCTTGAGACCGCTCTCCAACTTGAACACCTTGTAGGGGTCAAAGTAGTGTTTGCCACTGGCCTTGTCGTAGATGTTGGCCGAGAGCATGGGGAACTGGGCCCACTTGCGCTGCTTCTCCAGTACGTTGAGGGGGTTGTCGAATTCATGGTTGCCCACCGCCATGGCATCGTAGCGAATGTTGTTCATCGCCATGAAGTCAGGCTCGGCATCCTGCAGATCGGACTCCGGCACGCCGGTATTCACATCACCACCGGAGAGAACCAGTACGTCACTGCCAGCAGCCTTGGCATCCGCACGCAGCTGTTCGACCAGAGTCTTCTGGGCAGCCATACCATACTCATTTTCAGCGTTGTGCCAGAAACGGCCGTGGGTATCGTTGGTGTGCAGGATAGTCAGTTTGCAGACATTTTCGGTGCAGGGTGCAACGGTGTCATTGGTCGAGGTATTACAGCCAGTCAGTGCAGCAAGCACGGCCAGTGCCACGCCGCCTTTGATAAAGTTATTATTCATTTCCATATCACCTTGATTGTTTTGTTATTTATCAACCCTGTCCAGCGGGTCGGGCGCCAATATAACAAACAACAGATGACCGTTTTTCATCGATGACTCACAAATTCTGCTAAATGTGATCTTCGGCCCAACATCCAGCTTCCTGCTGATTTATCAGGTTTTTTGTTGAGCAGTCACTCACTTGCTCCCCTCCCGCACCAAGGAGGCGCCACCCGGACGCGCCTTTATGGCATACTCCCCAGCCAGCCATGCCCGAGGAGATGATTTGATGGCCAAGTACGACAAGATTTCCCCCGAGACTAAGCAGGAGGCGATGAAAATTGCCCGTGCCAACCAGAAGCCGGGGCAGAGCAAGGAACAGACCCAGCTTATCGCGCAAGGGATCCAGAAAGGCATCGACGAATACAAGAAACAGATGAAGGCGCGGGCCCGTGAAGCGAGCCGCCAGAAAAAATTGCAGGCCAAAGCCAGGCAGCCACAGGGCGCGCCCCAAACCGAAGAGCCAGACGATCAGCTGGAGCTGGTTGAAGTAAGCCATCAGCATCCCCTGCCCTGGATCTTGCTGGTGCTGAGCTGGCTGGGATTTGCGGCAGCCTGGTTCTGGTTGCACTAAGAGTGCGCTAGCAAACCTTTATCCGGTATCCTCTTCACAGCCCGGGCCCGGGCTGCTGGTGATTACCTGCGAAGAGTGGTTAAATCCCGCGCCTCTTGCACCGGATAACCGGTTTTTTGACGATCAGTTTTCAGGAAAGATGTTATGAACCCCGCTCCGCTCTATCTGCTGGCCCCTTTTGTTCTGTTCCTTGTGACCATGCTGCTCTATCGCATTTCGCCGCTGCGGGCGGTCGCCGCCGGTGGGGTACGCTGGTTTATCCTGCCGGCCTTCACCCTGTTTATTTTGCTGATCATCATCAACAGTGCCGCCGATCCCGCCCTGCGCGATCCGGCATTCCACTGGTTGATGCCGGGCCTTGGCTTTGCCCTGAGCCTGTTTCCGGCCCTGCCCAAGGCGCTGGTACCACGGCTCGCCATCAAAGAGGGGGCCTTTGCCGCCCTCGGTCTGATGCTGATGAGCCTGGCTATGGTCTACTGAGCAACTGGCCACAGCCGTTAACATGACTCAAGGGGCGCTCTGTGACGGGCGCCCCTTGTACAAACAATGGCCTGCAGGCATCTTGGTGACAGGATAACCAGCAAGGAGGCCAAATGGACAATCCGCCCGATTTCATGGCGCTGTGGGATTATCAGGATCCCGCCGCCAGTGCCCTTCGTTTTCACACCCTTCTTCCCGAAGCGCGCGCCGCCGCCGACCTGCAACTCGAACTGGAGTTGCTGACCCAAATTGCCCGCACCCATTCACTGCAGCGCCAGTTTGCCGAAGCCCATCAGCTGCTCGACGAGATAGATCCTCGCCTCACAGATACAACCCCCAGAGCACGGATCCGGGCTCTGCTGGAACGAGGCCGCACCTTTAACTCGGCGGGCGACAAAGCCAGTGCCAAACCGCTGTTTGAACAAGCCTGGCAATGGGGGCTCAAGGAGAAAGAAACCTATCTCGCCATCGACGCCGCTCACATGATCGCCATCGCCGCACCATTGGAAGAGCAGAGCCGCTGGCATCAACTGGCGATGGAGCTGGCGGAACGCAGCAGTGACGAGAAGGTGCGTGGCTGGCTGGCCCCCCTTTACAACAATCAGGGCTGGACCCTGTTCGAACTGGGCCGCTTTGATGAGGCGAAAATCCAGCAACAGAAGTGTCTGGCCTGGCATCTGCAACATAACCAGCCGGCCAAGGCGTTTATCGCTCGCTGGAGTCTGGCTCGCCTGACCCGGGCCCAGGGTCAGCACCAGCAGGCACTGGCAGAGCTGCACCAACTCAAGGTTGATATGGCCGAGGCAGGCGAACCTGAGGATGGTTATCTGTTCGAGGAGCTGGGGGAGAATGCCTTGGTGCTGGACGATCCGCTGGCCGCGGAATACTTTTCCCGCGCCTGGTTTCTGCTGTCACAGGACCGCTGGTTCAGCGCCAACGAGGGAGAGCGACTGGCCCGCCTCAAGCGCCTAGCCAAACTCTGATCCCCAAAATAGCAAGGGCGGCACGCTAGCCGCCCTTTCTGCTGACAAGATGGTTCAGGCCCGATTGGACTCCTCCCACCCCTGCTTTTTACGGTAAATGGTGGAGGGGCTGATCTCGAGCAGGGCCGCCGCCTTGGGAATATTGCCGTCACAGCTGGCGATGGCCTGTTCGATCACCTCTTTCTCCACCAGCCAGAGCGGACGAATCGGCCCGTTGGCCACGCCAGTGGCGGCCGGAGCCGATGCCACCGCTGCCGCAATCGCAGTCGGTAGCTGGGGGCGCACCCCATTGAGCGG
>NZ_CAWLMI010000108.1:0-789 GCF_963862045.1 Aeromonas sp. 159
GTTCTCCAGACAAGCAGGCCAATGGCCCGATGCAGGTGAGCATCGACTTTGCCGAGGCCAACGCCCGTGGCTACCCCTATTCAATCAAGGACTCCATTCGCCACGAAGTCTTTACCCGTCGCGGTGGCATCTGGTTTGGCACCAAGCATATCTTCGGTTATCCCGCCGACTACCCGGATACCCTCTACCGCTTTGCCGATTTCAACGCCGGCTGGTACGCCAGTCGCAATGCCGCTTTTCAAGCTGCTGTCAGCCGCTTGAGTGGCAAAACTCTGGCGCTGGACGGGGATTTGATCCGCTATGACTCGGATCTGCCGGGCAACACCGAGCTGGCCGTCTACACCCTCGCCAACCGGGTCAATATGAGCAAACAGGCGATCCACCAGAGTCTTCGCAAAGGGGATACCGCCGAATTTGCCGAGACCGATCTCTACCATCGCATCTTTACACTGGCCGACAAGCAAGCGGGCAAGCGATTGCCCCGCGCCATCCTGCCCGGCATTCAGCTAAAAAGCCCGAAAATCACCCGCAACCTCACCACCGCCTGGTTTGCCAAGCGGGTGGATGACAGGGAGCAGCGATGCGTGCGGCAGATGGCGACGATTCGCTAAGAAACATCAAGGGCGGCCAATTGGCCGCCCTTGATGCTGATGAGTAATTATTTAAGGTAATGCTTTGATGGCGACTAATATTTTGTAATTGTTCTTCCATTCTCCCTCAATGGGTAACTCAGAAAACTCAATCGTTTTGGCATAAAAAAACGACTCGTTCTCCAGACAAGCAGGCCAA
>NZ_CAWLMI010000109.1:0-861 GCF_963862045.1 Aeromonas sp. 159
TACGGCTTCCACGCACCGACCATGAGCTTCCCGGTAGCGGGTACCCTGATGGTCGAGCCGACCGAGTCGGAATCCAAGCGCGAGCTGGATCGCTTCGTCGAGGCGATGACTTCCATCCGCGCCGAGATTGCCAAGGTGCAGGAGGGGCAGTGGAGCCTCGCCGACAACCCGCTGGTCCATGCGCCGCACACGCAGGACGATGTGATGGATGCAGAGTGGTCCCGTGGCTACAGCCGTGCCGAGGCGGTCTTCCCGTCCGACGCCGTGCGCGCCGCCAAGTTGTGGCCCTCTGTGAACCGCATCGACGATGTCTACGGCGATCGCAACCTGTTCTGTGCCTGTATCCCGACTGAGGATTACGCCAAGTAAGTGGCGTCCAAGAGCAACAGTTAAGCCTTATAAACAACAGGGCCACCCAAACGGGTGGCCCTTTTTATATGTCATCTGATTGCTGCTATCCAAACGTCCTGCTTAAGTCCTTGAGCTGGCTCGCTTTGCTCTGCAAGTTGGCACTGGTTTCACTCACCTGATCGATTTTGAGACTGTTATCGTGAGAGAGCGAGGATATCTGGTTGATATTGCGACTGATCTCCTCGATGACCGCTTGTTGCTCGGTGGCCGCGGCGGTGATCTGGTTGGAAAAATCAGAGACCTTGTCTATCTCGACCACAACCTGATTCAGGTTGCCGGTGCTTGCCCGGGTGGTGGCGAGGCAGGCGTTGGTTCTGGTCACATTGAGATGCATCATCTCTTTCCATCCCCCCAGGGTTTGCTGGATATGGCCAATGCTGTTCTGGATCTGCTCTGTCGCCTTGTGGGTTCTGGTCGACAAGCTGCGAACCTCGTCCGCCACCACCGCAA
>NZ_CAWLMI010000110.1:0-5221 GCF_963862045.1 Aeromonas sp. 159
TGGCGGGTGAAGCGCACCGTGAACCAGGCGATGGTGATGATGGCCAGCAGGCCGAGCCCCTCTGCCAGTGCCAGCATCCGCACCTTGAATTCCACGTGGTACTGCATCTGATTGACGAAATTGTCGATGGCCGCCACAAACTGCTCGGTGTTATCGGTGTACCGTCTGGGGGTGCGATCCTCGATGTGCTGGCGCATTACCTGCCACTGGCCGAGCACCTCGCCATAGGTGCGACGCAGGGAGGCAGGAGTGATCCAGCGCTGGGTTTCCTGCAGCTCTTCGGCGTGCAGGGTCTCTTCAAACTGGGAGAGGCGCCCCAGCACGCTGTCGCCCCGCTCGATTTCGTAGGCCATCCGGTAGGCTTGCATCCGCAGCGAACCGGAGAGGTTGATCGCCTTGGCATCGGGTACCGAGTAGAAGAGGGTGACCATGGCGACCAGCGCGATCAGGCTGGCCATGAAGAGGATCAACACCATGGCGCGGCCAATGGCACTGCTGACCGAATGGACCCTGAACCGTTTTCCCATACTGATGCGCACCTCTGAATAGTGATAAGGACCCCGCAAGATGCGTGGGAGTGTACTCCAACTTGTGTTAGCATCGAAAAACTAGATGAACTCCGAGCGGTTTTGCCTAAGTCCTAGCGATAGGGGGAAACCAGCCGTCAGCCGACGTTCGAGCTGTAAGGGTCAGGAAAGAAATGCCCTGGCCTCCCGTATTTGGAAAGGTGTTTATGTTGCCACTTGAAGATGGTTTTTCCCGTCGTTTTTACTATTTGCGTCTGTCAGTGACCGATGTGTGCAATTTCCGTTGCACCTATTGCCTGCCTGACGGTTATCGCCCCCCGGAAGGTCACAAAGCGGGGCGTCAACCCTTTCTCTCGATTGACGAGATCCGCCGCGTGGTCAGCGGTTTTGCCGCCATGGGTACCCGCAAGGTGCGCATCACGGGGGGCGAGCCCTCCCTGCGCCGCGATTTCACCGAGATTGTCAAGGTGATTGCCACCACCCCGGGCATCGAGAAGGTCGCCATGACCACCAACGGCTATCGCCTCAAGGAGCGGGCTCAGGAGTGGTTTGATGCAGGACTCAATGCGCTGAATGTCAGTGTCGACAGTCTCGACCCGCGCCAGTTTCACCAGATCACCGGTGAGAACAAGCTGGCCGAGGTGATGGAGGGGATCGAAGCGGCACTGGCTGCTGGTTTCAAATCGGTGAAGATCAATGCGGTGCT
Source organism: Aeromonas sp. 159 (assembly GCF_963862045.1). NCBI lineage: Bacteria > Pseudomonadati > Pseudomonadota > Gammaproteobacteria > Aeromonadales > Aeromonadaceae > Aeromonas > Aeromonas sp. 159. Next base: position 1,234 of record NZ_CAWLMI010000110.1, read on the forward strand.
GCTCAAGGGGCTCAACGACTACCAGCTTGATGCCTTTCTGGGCTGGATCAGGCACAAGCCCATCGAGTTGCGCTTTATCGAGCTGATGCAGACTGGCGAGATGGATACCCTGTTTCGTGACCACCATGTCAGCGGCGAGCAGATCAAACAGCGCTTGCTGGAGAGCGGCTGGGTGCAGCAGTTGCGGGGCACGGATGACGGTCCGGCGCAGGTCTTTATGCACCCCGATTCGCAGGGCGGAGTGGGGCTCATCATGCCCTACAGCAAGGATTTCTGTGCCGGTTGCAACCGGCTGCGGGTCTCCTCGCTGGGGAAGCTGCATCTGTGCCTGTTTGGTGACAACGGCATCGACTTGCGGGATCTGCTCGGCGCAGATGCACAATCTGATGAGCTGCAACAGCGCATTCGCGCGGCACTGGCGGGCAAGAGTGCCACCCATCGTCTCCATGAGGGCAATGCCGGCATCACCCCTCATCTCGCCTCGATCGGCGGATAGCCGCAAAAAATCGCCAACGATTAAATAGCAATCCTCACATGGAGGTATTTTAACCGATACCTCCATTTTTATTGCGCTGCAAGGCTTTGATCTGGCGCAAGAATCCCCCCTGTTTATCTCCCTGGTGGTATATCCCTTACCTTGTCAGGGCCGCAATATACACCCACTCTTATAATTGGTATCAAGAATGCCAATCATGGACTCGCACTGTCCCCTTTTTCACCAGAACAGGAGTCAACATGCCGGATGAGATCGATCTTGCCCGCCGCGGCCTGTTCCGGGGGCGGCTGAGAACCGCCGAACCGCCGGTGCAGTTGCCCTGGTCAGTCAACTGGTCGGCATTTGTCGCCGACTGCACCCGCTGCGGGGACTGTCTGGCGACCTGTCCGGAGCAGATCCTGGTGAATGGCGAGGGCGGTTTTCCGGTGGTCGATTTCCAGCGTGGCGAATGCACCTTCTGCACCGAGTGCGTCACGGTCTGCAAGGTGCCGCTGTTTCGCCCGACCAGTGAGTCCCCCTGGCACTACAAGGCCCATATCGAGGCCAACTGTCTGGCCAATGGTCAGGTGTTCTGCCAGCGCTGTCAGGACAGCTGTGAGCCCAATGCCATTCGTTTTATTCCGGTGCTGGGGCGTGTGCCCACCCCGACGGTCGAGCCGGATCGCTGTAATGGCTGCGGCGCCTGTGTGCAGGATTGTCCAGTTGGCAGCATCAAGGTCGACGGGCGAGCCGCCCCATCCGGTGGTGCGAGCCAGCCCACCCTCAAGCAGGAGTCAGAATGAGTCAGAAGCCGTGTGACACAGAAGCCACAATGGATCAGGAGTTCCATGTATCGAGTCTGGTGGTGCTGACCCAGCCCCCATTGCGCCATCAGCTCGCCGAGCAGATTGGCGCCCTTGAAGGGGCCGAGATCCACGCCGTCAGTGACGAGGGCAAGCTGGTCGTGACCCTGGAAGGTCCGAGCCAGCGGCCGATCATGGCGGCCATTGATGCGATACAGGCGATGCCGGGCGTGCTCTCTGCCGCCCTGATTTACCACCAGTTTGATGAACTGGGCAGTCACTGAAAAGAGTGATGGGATGCCGGGCGTGCCCTCTGCCGCTGATGGCTGGCTCCCGTTCGACAGATTCGACAACTATTACGCGATAAGCAATGTGAGGATATGCCATGAAGCTGAGTCGACGCGACTTTATGAAGGCCAACGCGGTGGCAGCTGCCGCTGCCGTGGCCGGTGTCAGTGCCCCCACGCTGGCAGCCAATCTCATCACCAGTACCGACAAGACGGCCATCCATTGGGATAAGGCTCCCTGCCGCTTCTGCGGTACCGGCTGCTCCGTGCTGGTGGGCTCTCAGGATGGTCGGGTCGTGGCGACTCAGGGTGACCCCGATGCGCCGGTCAACCGTGGCCTCAACTGCATCAAGGGCTACTTCCTCTCCAAGATCATGTACGGCCAGGATCGCCTGACCCAGCCGATGCTGCGGATGAAGAACGGCCAGTTCGACAAGGATGGCGACTTTGCCCCCATCAGCTGGGATCAGGCGTTCGACATCATGGCCGAGAAGTTCAAGGCAACCCTGAAAGAGAAGGGGCCGACCGCTGTCGGCATGTTCGGCTCCGGCCAGTGGACCGTCTGGGAAGGCTATGCCGCCGCCAAGCTGATGAAGGCCGGTTTCCGCTCCAACAACATTGACCCCAATGCCCGTCACTGCATGGCCTCTGCGGTCGTCGGCTTCATGCGTACCTTCGGCATGGACGAGCCGATGGGCTGCTACGACGATATCGAGCAGGCCGATGCGTTCGTGCTGTGGGGCTCCAACATGGCCGAGATGCACCCCATCCTCTGGTCGCGGATGTCTGATCGCCGTCTCTCCAACCCGGATGTGCAGGTGCACGTGCTCTCCACCTTCGAGCACCGCAGCTTCGAGCTGGCGGACAACGGCATGGTGTTCACCCCGCAGACCGATCTGGCGATCCTCAACTATGTCGCCAATTACATCATTCAGAACGACAAGGTGAACTGGGACTTCGTCAACAAGCACACCGTGTTCAAGAAGGGGGTCACCGACATAGGTTACGGCCTGCGCCCGACCGATCCGCTGCAGCAGAAAGCGAAGAATCCGGATAGCGGCGATGCCACTCCGATGACCTTCGAGGAGTTTGCCAAGTTCGTGGCGGATTACGATGTGGAGTCGGTCTCCAAGCTCTCCGGCGTCTCCAAAGAGAAGCTGGAAAAGCTGGCCAAGCTCTATGCCGACCCGAGCAAGAAGGTGGTCTCCTACTGGACCATGGGTTTCAACCAGCATACCCGTGGCGTCTGGGCCAACAACCTCTGCTACAACATCCACCTGCTGACCGGCAAGATCTCCGAGCCGGGTAATGGTCCTTTCTCACTGACCGGCCAGCCCTCTGCCTGTGGCACCGCGCGTGAAGTGGGTACCTTTGCCCACCGTCTGCCTGCCGACATGGTGGTGACCGAGCCCAAACACCGCGCCATTGCCGAGAAGATCTGGAAACTGCCGGAGGGGACCATTCCCGACAAGGTGGGTTTCCACGCCGTGCTGCAGGATCGCATGCTCAAAGATGGCAAGCTCAACGCCTACTGGGTGATGTGTAACAACAACATGCAGGCCGGCCCCAACATGAATACCGATCGCCTGCCTGGCTATCGCGATCCGCGCAACTTCATCGTGGTCTCCGACCCGTACCCGACCGTCACTGCCCAGGCTGCTGACCTCATTCTGCCCACAGCCATGTGGGTGGAGAAAGAGGGGGCCTACGGCAACGCCGAGCGCCGCACCCAGTTCTGGCACCAGCAGGTGAAAGCGCCGGAAGGGGCCAAGTCCGACTTGTGGCAGCTGATGGAGTTCTCCAAGCGCTTCAAGGTTGAGGAAGTGTGGCCGGCTGAGCTGATTGCCAAGATGCCGGAAGTGAAGGGTAAAACCCTGTTCGACGTGCTCTATGCCAACGGTCAGGTCAACCAGTTCCCGAAAGAGCAGAGCAAAGGTCTGCTGAACGACGAAGCCGAGCACTTCGGGTTCTACGTCCAGAAGGGTCTGTTCGAAGAGTACGCCACCTTCGGTCGTGGCCACGGTCACGATCTGGCGCCGTTCGATCAGTACCACGAAGCCCGTGGTCTGCGTTGGCCTGTGGTAGATGGCAAAGAGACCCTGTGGCGCTACCGCGAAGGGTTCGACCCTTATGTGAAAGCGGGCGAGGGGGTACGTTTTTATGGCAAACCCGATGGCAAGGCGGTCATATTCGCCCTGCCGTTTGAGCCCGCCGCCGAGTCGCCCGATAAAGAGTACGACCTGTGGCTCTCTACCGGTCGCGTGCTGGAACACTGGCACACCGGCACCATGACCCGTCGGGTGCCCGAGCTCTATCGCGCCTTCCCGGATGCGGTGCTCTTCATGCACCCGGACGATGCCAAGGCTCGCGGCGTGCGCCGTGGTGAAGAGGTGATCGTCTCCTCCCGCCGTGGCGAGGTGAAG
>NZ_CAWLMI010000111.1:0-4935 GCF_963862045.1 Aeromonas sp. 159
CGTATGGCCGTGGGCGCCCGCCAGTCGGATATCCTGCAGCAATTTCTGATTGAAGCTGTAATGGTCAGCCTACTGGGGGGGATCTTCGGCGTCGGCCTCTCGCTGGGCATTGGCGCGCTCTTTTCACTGCTGGTGGACTCCATCAAGATGCAGTTCTCGCTCTTCTCCATCCTGATGGCCTTTGGTTGCTCGTCACTCATCGGGATCCTGTTTGGTTACCTGCCGGCACGCAATGCGGCGCGGCTCGACCCTGTTGTCGCACTGGCGAGGGAATAACAATGCACAAACTCTCCTGGCTGGCTCTCTGCATGGCCCTCAGCGGCTGTAGTCAGCACAGCACCTATCAAAGACCCGAGCTGGCGATCGCCCCTGCATGGCAACAGGCAGAGGGCGCCCAACTGGCTATGCAGGCTGGCCTCTGGTGGCGGGAATTTCATGATCCCCGGCTCGACAAATTGGTCGAAGCGGTACTGGCCGCCAACCCGGACATGCATGTGGCGGCCCTCAAGCTCAAAAGCGCCAGACTGGGCGCCGAGCAGGCCGATACCAACCTCACCCCCTCGGTCAATGGCACTATCGCAGCCAGTGGCAACAAGGATCTGAAAACCGGCAAAGACACAAACAGTCTGGGCCCCTCGCTGAGCCTCAGTTACGAAGTGGATTTGTGGGGCAAGCTTGCCTCGGTGCGAGATCAGGCAAGCTGGGAAGCGGCGGCAAGCGAGCAGGATCTCGCCAGCACCCGACTGCTACTGATCGGCAATACCCTGGAGCAGTATTGGCAGCTCGGCTATCTCGGCTCTGCCATCACGCTCGGAGAACAGCAGTTGGCCAACCTGTCCCGAACTGAGCAGCTGACCCAGACCAAATACCAGGCTGGCGCCATCACCCGACTCGATCTGGCGCAGGCACGCCAACAGTTGGCCGGAAAACAGGCCGAGCTGGCCTCCCTCAAGGCGCAGCAGGAGCAAGCTCGCAATGCCCTGCGTCTGTTGCTGGGCCGCAGCAGCGGGCCGCTGGAGTATGCACCCGCTTCCCTTGCAAAGCAGACCATTCCTGAACTTGCGGTGGGTATTCCGGCCGATGTGCTGGCACGCCGCCCCGACGTCAAAGCGGCCGAATTGCGGCTGCGCAAGACGCTGGCAAAGGGGGACGAGATCCGCACCAGCTTCTACCCCAGCCTGACCCTGACCGGCAGTGCCAGCACCGCATCCGATAGATTGGCGCAGGTGCTGCAAAATCCGGTCGGTACGCTGGGAGCCAGCCTTGCCCTCCCCTTCCTTGAATACAACCGCACCCAGCTCGCCATCGAAAGCTCAGAGCTGGATTACCAGATTGCTGAAACCGAGTTTCGCAAACAGCTCTACACCGCACTGGTGGAGGTGGAAGACAATCTGGCCGCACGCCACTATGGCCAGCAGCGACTCGATTATCTGCAGGAACAGCTGAGTTATGTCCAGGAGGCCGAACGACTGGCCAAGGCTCGCTTCCAGGCGGGTGCGACCGGCGTGCAAGCCTGGCTCGATGAGCAGAACCGGCTGTGGGATGCCCAGCAAAGCCTGCTGGCCCAACAAAAAGAGCAGCTCACCACCACTGCCAAAATCTATCGCGCCCTGGGTGGCAGCGATAGCGTGGCGCCCTGATAACGCCTCCCCCCAATATTCCCCACTCTGCAGGCAGAGTGGGGAATGCCATCACCATAGACCGCACAGAACCCCCTCGCCCATACGGCAACCGAACTCTATTGCTCATCATCAGGGGCAGTCATGGCAGCGCAGCCAATTACATGCATCAGCGACCCAAAATATCCCGGCCATACCTTGCGGCTATCTCTGCAACTCACGCGCCCTGCGGAGATAACGGTTACCGGATATTCCATCAGCAGAGAGCTCGGATCTTGCCAAGCCGTGCCCCGTGAATCATGAGCGACATATCCGAAGCGGATATCTGCACGATGCATACAAATAGCAATATCACGCAGTTAATCCTGCACGACAAAATTAATCGCAAACAACGAGTGATATTGAGCAAAGTAACAGTGAAGTAAAACGACGGTAAAAAGGATACAAGCGAGGATGTAGATAACAGTAGGGTGAAGTGGCGGATGGGATAACCACGAGTAAAACGGCAAAAATAATGCCGCCCAAGGGCGGCATTATTCAATCTCTGAACCTGACGAATTAGATCAGGAAATCGTTCAGGTCTTTACCCAGTGCTACTTGAGCAGCAATGGCTTTCGGCATACGGCCTTGACCGGTCCAGGTTTTTTCCTGGCCATCTTCTTCGTACTTGTATTTAGCCGGACGCGGAGCACGCTTGCTCTTGGCAGCGCCAGTCGCAGCAGCCGGAGCAGCGGCAGTCGCCAGCAGCTCGCGAGGATCAATACCAGCCTGCTGCAGCATTTCGGTGAATTCATTCAGCTTGCGCTGACGCTCTTCCTGTTCAGCACGCTCCTGTTCAACAGAATCGGCGCGCTCTTGATAAACCAGGTCAAACTTCTCTTTAGCTTCCAGCAGTTGCTCAAACGGCAGCTCACGAATAGCCGCACGCAGACTGCGAATGTTCAGCAGAACTTTCAGAAACTCGTTCATTATTTCCTCACAAAAAAGTCGGTTACAGGGATACCGTTTCAGAATAGCATGGACAATTCGCGAGAACATACAGTTTTTCTATATTAACGTTCTTTTTTTCTTAAATTTCACCATCAAGATCGAATGCTTGCCACTATCAATAACAAACTGGCTGGAATGCAGATCTTCTGGGTAGTGTGGTGATTACCATCTTGTGTTCAAGAAACATCAGTATTTCAAGACTCATTAATTTCCAGTTCAGCATCCAACAAAACTAACTCGGTAACCTGCTTTATAAGCCTGAGCGCACATTTCTACCGTACGTTCAACATCATGTGACAAGACTACGCCTATCTGTTTAGCAATGAACACGTCTAGAACCTGTCCCTTCACCTGATGATGAGGGGGGTACTCCCAATTGACTATCAACCCATTCGACACCACCAATAAAATCACATATCAATCAATTGGTTGAGAGCGAATCATGACATTTCAAATATGCTTTTCGTAGCCCGTATGACAGACGTATGCGTCCGAAAACAGACTGTTCGGATACTGGTCGTCCAGAAGGTAAACAATAAAAAAGCCAGCCGTTTTTAAGGGCTGGCTTTCTATGTAGCCAAATAGCACTATTTATTTTTGGTTATATTCTTGCCTGATTGGTCAACACCGGTAATCACTGCCTGTGAAGCGGATCCAGTTAAAAGGGGCTCGGTTGGATAGAGCTTGAGCGCTTCCGCTCGCATCGTATTGGCTTCCTCTGTACGACCCAATGCATTAAGCGCGATCACCATATTGGCGTATATGTTGGCACGGGGTGTATGGCGTACGAATGACTGCCCCCACTCCAGATAAGCTTCCAGTTCGGTCTTGTTATTTGTCTGCAAGCCCACCATCAGACGAACCGAGTTCACATCAAATTCCACTCGGGTCAACCAAGCCATGGGATTGACGATATCAAGTAGCAAAGCAGGCTCTTTATACCCACCCCGTTCATATTTGGTGACTACCCATGCGGTGTGAATTGCTGTGAGCATAAAGGGAACGACCAGCAGCGGGATAGCGATCGCCATAAATCGCAGTAACAACCATGGGCGGCACTCCATATCCCACCATGATGAGAAACCCTGACTCGCCAGGTTGGTCTCTTCAATTTCGGTATCGATGATATAAATCAGCGTCAGCAACAGCCACCATAACACGATCGCATGGTAGAGCGGGTATTCCGTCTGGGTATGAAGCAAGATCGGTGTAACCAGAGCAAGCAGTCCCATGGCATTTACCCAACGCACACTTGCCAGACGCCATAATAATGCGCCCCCCATGATCACCATGCCGACCATGGGGGCAATACCGCCCTCAACAGCCCAATAGAGAAACTCGTTGTGGGGGTGGTCTAGATTGTAAATTACCATCCCAATATTTGGATCTACCTGCCGAACCTCTGTGTATGCGTGGAAGAATGTGGATTCAAATCCACCATACCCTACTCCCAATAACAAGTTTTGAAAGAGTAAATACAATGTAAAAGGCCAGATATCTGACCGAGCACCACCAGAGAGATATTCGTTCATCCCTCGACTGACACCTGATACCCAATACTGAGAAGCTAATCCAACCAAGGCTCCCAGCAAAACTAGGCAAAGCATTCGCACCAATAAACCTTGACGATGCAACTGGGGTCCAAGCAGGATAAACGCCAGCAATCCCCCAAGCTGCCCCACCCGAGACTGCAGAACAATCAACAATAGACTGGCGGCCCAAATCACCCAATAGCTAACCCCACGCAACCAGACATGCTCATTGCTGCGTAACTCCAGCCAAATAGCCAACGCAATCCCGGTGGCCATAAAGGTCGCCATCACATTTGGCTGTTGAAAGATCCCGTAAGGGCGATTGGCTTTGGTGTCATAGCCAATCCAGTTACCTGGTGTCAACAGATAGAATTGCACCAGACCCAATACCGCCTCCATCGCAATTGCAATAAAGATGAGATAGAGCAAGCGATCACGCTGCGCCTTATCAAAGCGCCATTGATAGAGTCCAAACAAAAACAGCAGACCAGCAAAAAGACCAAGCAATCTGGGAATGGCATAATCCTTGAATGCAAAACCAGGATAGAGCATCGGGAGCAGCAGCAAACTCGCCCCTATTAATAAACCCGCTTGCAAGGGAGAAACTATCAGATGCTGGCACAAGGTCACATGCCACAATCCCAATCCAATAACCAGTGAGGCGAAGATCCAACCCCAAGCATTAAAAGGTAGATAGAGTCCGGCCCCACCAGGGTTATGCATAAAAAAGTGCATGCCAAACAGCCAATAAAGTGCGCATGACACCATCATGAGTCTTGTTAACATTACAGCCC
>NZ_CAWLMI010000112.1:0-2797 GCF_963862045.1 Aeromonas sp. 159
GGGGAGCCTTGCAAGGCTCCCCCCAGTGATCAGATGGGCTTTTGCCACAGGGTCAGCAGCAGATCCTGTTCCAGTTCATTCGGGCCTTGTTGAGCGAAAGCGTGACGCTGCTCACCGGTTGCCCGCCAGCCAAGACGGCTGGTCTCCAGAATAAAGCTGCGCATGGCCTGATCCATGGTGAGGCTGAACTGGCAGCGCTGTTGAGCCACCGAATTGAGGCCGCCGAGGGTTGGCCAGCTGAGGGGGTGTTCCATGCTCACCGGATTGAGGCTGACCCGCAGTTGCCACTGATGGCGCGGGCCTGGCTGCAGATAGAGCAGATAGCCACCGGGGGCCAGCCAGCTGACTAGCTGTTCGGTCTTGACCTTGAGATCGTTGACCAACAGCACCTGAGCAGAACCCGTTTGCAACGGCGCGCGAGCGGGATCGGCAATGACAAACTGGCCGTCCGGCTGCGCTTTTTTGGCGGCAAAGATGGTGTTCTTGGCGATATCAACCCCAGCAAACTGCCAGCCGGGCAGGCGCTCTGCCAGCGCGCGGCAGTAGTAGCCTTCACCACATCCCAGATGAACCAGCTCTTGCGGGGCCAGCGGAGCGAGTAGGGCGGCCATGGCCTCAACCAGCGGCAGTTGGTGGCCGGCTTCCAGGAAATGGTGTTTGGCGCGCATCAGGGCCCGGCTGTCGCTGTCTTTGGGGTTTTTCTTGCCGGGGATGAGATCCAGATAACCTTCCGGTGCCGGATCGAAGTGATGCTTGTTGTCGCAATAGCGCCCCTGGGAGGCTTCATGAAGATGGAGCGGACTGCGGCAGCGGGGACATTGAAGGTGCATAGTAACTCTCTGGGCGAATGCCGGAACAGTGAAGGGCGTTCGGGATTATAGGGGAGAGGATCAAAAAAGGCTGCCGTAGCAGCCTTTTTTATCCCAAGGCCTCAGTCAGGCCTGCGGACGGGTCATCAGCGAGTGCCAAATACCACAATGGTCTTGCCGTGAGCAGAGATGAGCTCCTGCTCTTCCAGCATCTTCAGGATGCGGCCCACGGTTTCACGAGAGCAGCCGACGATCTGGCCGATCTCCTGACGGGTGATCTTGATCTGCATGCCATCCGGGTGGGTCATGGCATCCGGCTGTTTGGCCAGGTTGAGCAGGGTCTGGGCGATCCGGCCGGTCACATCCAGGAAGGCGAGGTTACCCACTTTCTGGCTGGTGTGTTGCAGGCGCTTGGCCATCTGGCCAGAGAGACGCATCAGAATGTCCGGGTTGACCTGGATCAGCTGGCGGAACTTCTTGTAGGAGATCTCTGCCACTTCGCAAGAGCCTTTCGCGCGAACCCAGGCGGAGCGCTCGGGGTTCTCGTTCTCCTCGAACATCCCCATCTCGCCCAGGAAATCGCCCTGGTTCAGATAGGAGAGGATCATCTCTTTGCCCTCATCGTCCTTGATCAAGACGGCCACAGTGCCCTTGACGATGTAGTAGAGGGTCTCCGCTTTTTCACCCGCATGGATCAGGGTGCTCTTGGCGGGATACTTATGAATGTGGCAGTGCGACAAGAACCATTCCAGGGTGGGATCGCTTTGCGGTTTGCCAATGACCATGAGAATTCCTCTGTAGTGTCTTTTTATGGACTTGTGCGTCCGGGCAAGCTGCCAATCTTGCCATTCCTTGTATTGGTCGCAGTAGGATAAGAGCCTTTGCCTGTGCTGACAAGGCTTTGCGGGCTTTTGACAGAGCCCTTTGAGTAATGCCTGCTGCGCCGCTTCGGCCATTCTAGGGAAGATAGAGGTCGGAGATGTTGATTTTGATCTATTTCCATCCCAACTCCCCCTGTTCGGCAGAGATAAGCGACTGGGTTATGCTAGGGATCCATCATCATGATTAACAGGAGAGAGTGCGAGATGAAAGCCAAGGTCAGCTGGGTGGAAGGGATGAAGTTTGTGGGTGAGAGTGAATCCGGTCACAAGGTGATCCTGGATGGTGCCAACCCCGGTGAGGGGGCCAGCCCGATGGAGATGATCCTGCTGGCGGTCGGTGGCTGCAGCTCCATTGATGTGGTCTCCATCCTCGAAAAAGCGCGCCAGTCGGTGACCGCATGCCATGTTGATGTCAGTGGCGAACGGGTCGATAGCGTGCCCCGGGTTTTCGAGAAGATTAATCTGCACTTCGTGGTGACGGGCAAGGGATTGGCAGAGAAACAGGTGGCCAGAGCGGTCGAGCTGTCGATGGAAAAATACTGTTCTGTTTCCCTGATGTTGGAAAAAGCGGTACAAATTACCCATAGTTATCAAATTGTTGAAGCTTGATAACGATTGTTTCGTTGGTACCCTGGCATAAGGCCGTTACGTAAGGCCACTGCACAAGGCCATGACATAAAGCCATTACATAAGGAAAGTGCAATGAAAAAATTGATCGCTCTGCTTCCCCTTTTGGGTTTGGCGGCGTGCAGCAGCCCGCAACCTACCCAGTATCAATACAGCCAATACCAGTGTGGCGAAGAGATGCTGGCCGTTACCTATGATGCTCAGGCCGACATGGTGCAGTTCCCCTATGCCGGGGTTTATCACAAGCTGGCGCGCATTGAGTCAGAGTCTGGCGCCAAATATTCTGACGGCCTGACCACCTTCTGGAATCAGGAGAAACAAGCCCTCCTCACCCAGAAAGGGGTCACACTGCTGACCTGTACGCTTAAATAAGTGACCACAGATAGCTGAAGGTGTGCAGCTTTGTGCCCGGGTCTGGCCTAGGCTGGATTGGGTCAAGAGGTTGAGACCACAAAAAACGGCTTGCCGGGAGGCAAGCCG
>NZ_CAWLMI010000113.1:0-3848 GCF_963862045.1 Aeromonas sp. 159
CAATGACGGGATGCCGCCAGCAGAAGCCGAGGAGCGGCCTAACCAAGTGTCCGGGTTTAGTTGACCACTACACTCTGCGTGTTAAATCTATCAGCAAATTAATCAGTTAAGTGCCCTGGCCCAGAAATCTGCTGGCCGGGGCATTTTTTTAGGTTAGAATCGGCGCCCTCATGGCATCAGGTGTACTATATGTTGTGCCATTAATTTTAAATGGCACTATTGGTTGTGTTTTCTGCTGTTGTCATGATGTTGATGCATTCACATAAGGTTGATTGAAAATGGCTAAATCGAACCCGGTGCTGGAGAGTGAGCTTGGCTCCCGCCTTATCCCCATGCAGGAAACGTCCCTCGAGATCTGGGATAGCAAGTATCGCCTCAAGAGCAAGGATGGCACTCCCATCGACAGCTCTATCGATGAGACTTACCAGCGGGTAGCCCGTGCGTTGGCAGAGCAGGAGCTGGAACCGGAGGCCTGGTATGAGCCGTTCCTGTGGGCGTTGCGCAATGGGGCCATTCCGGCGGGCCGCATCACCTCCAATGCGGGGGCGTTTGAGCACAAGCCTGCCACTTCAACCATCAACTGTACTGTTTCCGGTACCATCGAAGATTCGATGGACGACATCCTTGGCAAGGTGCACGAGGCCGGTCTGACCCTGAAAGCCGGGTGCGGTATCGGCTATGACTTCTCGACCCTGCGCCCGCGCGGTGCCTTTGTCTCCGGTGCCGGTGCCTACACTTCCGGCCCGCTCTCCTTTATGGATATCTATGACAAGATGTGTTTCACCGTCTCGTCAGCCGGTGGCCGTCGCGGCGCCCAGATGGGCACCATGGATATCCGCCATCCCGATGTGATCGAGTTTATTCAGGCCAAGCGTGAAGATGGCCGCCTGCGTCAGTTCAACCTCTCCCTGCTGATCACCGAAGATTTCGTCAAGGCGGTGAAAGAGGATGCACCCTGGTCGCTGATCTTCCCTTACACCGCCAAAGAGGTAGAGCAGGATGGCATTGCGCTGGACGATCCTGCTCAGGTGCTATGGGCCGACTGGCCCAACAAGGAAGGGGTTGTATTCAACGAGCTGGGGCAGGTCGCCTGTAAGGTCTACAAGACCATGCCCGCCCGCAAGCTGTGGAATGTCATCATGACCTCCACCTATGACTATGCAGAGCCCGGCTTCATCCTGATCGACAAGGTCAACCAGATGAACAACAACTGGTTCTGTGAAGAGATCCGCGCGACCAACCCTTGTGGTGAGCAGCCGTTGCCGCCCTACGGTGCCTGTCTGCTGGGCTCCGTCAATCTGACCAAGTTTGTGCGCGACCCTTTTACTGAAAACGCTGCGTTCGATTGGCAGGCGTTTCGCAAGGTGGTAGCCATCTTCACCCGCATGCTCGACAACGTGGTGGAGATCAATCAGCTGCCGCTGGCCAAGCAGCGCGAGGAGATCACAGCCAAGCGCCGTCATGGCATGGGCTTCCTCGGGCTTGGCTCGACCCTCACCATGCTGCAGATCAAGTACGGTTCTGCCGCGTCCGTCGCCTTTACCGAGCAGGTATCCCAGGAGCTGGCGATGACCGGCTGGCAGGAGTCCCTGCGTCTGGCCAAGGAGAAAGGCTCTGCCCCCATCATGGAGCAGGAGTTTGAAGTGACTGGCAAGATGCTGCGTCTGCGCCCGGAAATGGCGGCTGATGGCATCAAGGTGGGCGACAAGGTGAAGGGCAAGGTGCTGCACGCACGCTACAGCCGTTACATGCAGCAGGTTGCCGAGGTGGATCCTGCGCTGGTCGCCGAGCTGGCCGAAGTGGGTGGGCGTTTCACTCACCACAGCAGTATTGCGCCGACCGGCACTATCTCCCTGTCTCTGGCCAACAACGCCAGCAACGGTATCGAACCGAGCTTTGCCCACCACTACAGCCGCAACGTTATCAAGCCGGGCAAGAAGAGCAAGGAGAGCGTGGATGTCTACTCCTTCGAGCTGCTGGCCTACCGCGAGCTGGTGAATCCGGCCGCCATGCCCTATGCCGATGATGAGGCGAGCCGTCTGCCGGACTATTTCATTACTGCTGACGACATCAGCCCGGCCCAGCATGTGGACATTCAGGCGGCGGCCCAGCGCTGGATTGACTCCTCCATCTCCAAGACTGCCAACGTGCCGACCGATTTCCCGTTCGAGCAGTTCAAGGACATCTACATGTATGCCTCGGACTCCGGCCTCAAGGGCTGCACCACCTTCCGCTTCAATCCGGAGGCCTTCCAGGGCGTGCTGGTGAAGGAGAAGGATCTGGAGAACACCCTGTACGATTTCACCCTGGAGGATGGCTCCGTCATCTCCGTCAAGGGGAACGAAGAGATCGAATACGATGGCGAGCTGCATACGGCCGCCAACCTCTACGATGCCTTGAAAGAAGGCTATTACGGTAAATTCTGAGAACGACATTATGGTCAAGAAGATCGACAAGAAAATCGTCGCCTACAAGGTGCGTACCAAGGATGAGCCGCAAGAAGATCTCTCTGCGCAGGATGACGTGGTGCACATGCACGAAACCGTGCTGCGCCCGGAGCGGCTGATGGGTACCACCTACAAGCTGAAGACGCCGGAGCATGTCTCCGAGCACTCGCTGTTTATCACCATCAACGACATCATTCTCAACGAGGGCACGGTGCACGAAACCCGCCGTCCGTTCGAGATCTTCATCAACTCCAAGAGTCTGGAGCACTACCAGTGGATCGTGGCGCTGACCCGCATCATCTCGGCGGTATTCCGCAAGGGTGGGGATGTCACCTTCCTGGTGGAGGAGCTGCGTTCCGTATTCGATCCCAAGGGCGGCTACTGGAACAAGGGCAAGTATGTGCCGTCGCTGATCGCCGAAATTGGCAACGTGATCGAGAGCCATCTCACCGAGATCGGCATGCTCAAGGCGCCGGGACTGGATGAGCATCAGCAGGCGTTTCTGGCCGAGAAACAGGCCGAGTTGAAAGCCGCTCAGGAGGCCGAAGAGCAGCAGGCTGGCAGTGGTTTCCCGGCCAATGCCGCGCTCTGCTACAAGTGCCACACCAAGGCGCTGGTGCTGAAGGATGGCTGCATGACCTGCCTCAACTGTGGCGACTCCAAGTGCGGCTGACAGACAGGCCCAAGTAGTTGAATGATAGAAAAAAGACCGGCCACAGTGCCGGTCTTTTTATTGCTGTTTTTATGCTCAATCAAATCAGACGGCCCAGTGATTTGTTGCGCGATAGTAAAATCGGGCGTAGCGTTGAGGGTAATAAAACTGTCACGGCCGTGTGGTTTCAATGACATCTGAGATTCACACACGTGGCCCTTCAGTGCCAAGGAGGATGCTTATGGACAATACGGACCGAAAGCTGTTTATCCTGGATACCAACGTTCTGCTTCACGAACCCCTCGCTATCTACTCCTTCAAAGAGCACGACGTGCTCATCCCCATGACGGTGCTGGAAGAGCTCGATAACATCAAGGATCGCAACAAGGATGTCAGCCGCGACGCGCGGGTTGCCATTCGTGCGCTGGAAGATGTGTTCCGCGATGCAACCCCGGATCAGATCACCCAGGGCGTTCCGCTGGCTGGCGAAGCGAGCGGCAATATCTGCATCTTCAGCGATCACCATCTGCCGCAGGATGCCGAGGTCTTTACCGACAAGGAGGCCGACAACCGCATCATCAACGCGGCCCTCTATCTGCAAAAGCACGAGTTGAAGCGTCAGGTGGTGCTGGTCACCAAAGACATCAACATGCGCCTCAAAGCTAAAGGGGCTGGGCTTGCTCACGTTGAAGATTACCGCAGCGACCAGCTGATCGACGATATCCGCCTGCTGGCCAAGGGCTTTCAGG
>NZ_CAWLMI010000114.1:0-564 GCF_963862045.1 Aeromonas sp. 159
GGTTGCCGAGGTTGAAAAATAGCTCGGGGCCCGCGGTCAGGGCTGCCGCATCGTCAGCAAAGACGATGCGGTGCTTGCCTGCTTCAAACTCGTGGAAGTAGAACAAGCCCTCTTCGGCAGCGAGGCGATTCACGAAATCGAGGTCGGTCTCGCGATACTGAACGCAATATTCCCGCTGGGCGTGCTCATTCTTGAGCGCAAAGGCGTAATCGGTGATGCCGTGCTCTTGCAGCAGGATACTGAGGATTTCGTCGGGCTTTTGCGCCTGAAAGATGCGGGAGTTCTGGCGAAGACCCAACCGCCACAGGGCAGGTTTGACTTGCAACTGATAGCGGGTACGACGAAAACCGCTATCCCCTTGCGCAAACTCGCTCACTACCCCGCAGACGCGGCGTTGCAGCTCACCGTTGTACCACACTATCAGCTCGCATGGCTGGTCCAGCACGGCGCCAAAGTCAACATCAGGCTGGCTACTTGCCACCTCCAGCTGCAGGTTGAACGGCCGATTCAGCCCCTCATCCAGCTGGAAACTGGCCACCACGAAGGTGCTCTCGGGCAACGCCC
>NZ_CAWLMI010000115.1:0-926 GCF_963862045.1 Aeromonas sp. 159
TTGGGGTATCAGATTGGTCGATTCAAAGTACGTAAGCTGATGAAGGAGGGCGGGTTGGCATCCAAACAGCCGGGCGTACACACGTTATAAGGTGGCACGGTCAGAACGACCGAATATACCCAATCTGCTGGCCCGCGAATTTGATGTCCAGCAACCCAATCAGGTGTGGTGTGGCGATATCACCTACGTCTGGGCCGGTGGTCGCTGGCATTACCTGGCAGCGGTTCTTGACCTGCACACCCGGCGGGTCGTGGGCTGGGCGATGTCTGACAAGCCTGATGCAGAGCTGGCCATCAAAGCACTGGAGATGGCGTATCAGCAGCGGGGTTGCCCATCCGGTGTGCTATTTCACTCCGACCAGGGCAGCCAATATGGTAGCCGGGCATTTCGGCAACGACTGTGGCGTTATCGCATAACCCAGAGCATGAGTCGGCGTGGTAACTGCTGGGATAACGCCCCGATGGAGCGATTGTTCAGAAGCCTGAAGTCAGAGTGGCTGCCGGCTATGGGATATATGAGCTTGCGAGAGGCGAAGCGGGATATCAGTTACTACCTGATGGATTACTACAACTGGCGGCGTCCACATCAACACAATGACGGGATACCGCCAGCAAAAGCCGAGGTTCGGCCTAACCAAGTGTCCGGATTTAGTTGACCACTACACGTCTGGGCTGCACCAGCAGGCGGTGCTCGGCCAATATCCGAAACAGCCTGTCATGCCCTACCTTGAGCCCGCCATCCTCCTGACCCTGCAGCAGATAATGCAGCTTGCGAGTGCCCACCCGCGGTTGTCGCAGTCGAACCTGACGCACAAAGCGCACCACCTGCAGCCCTTGTGCATGGCGCTCGTCGGCGACCCGATTGCGCTTGTAGTAAGCCTGCCGGCTTATCCCCAGAAACAGGCAAGCCCTGACAATGGTCAGCCT
>NZ_CAWLMI010000116.1:0-858 GCF_963862045.1 Aeromonas sp. 159
TTACCCTGATTGCTCCGATCGCAATGGACGACGGCCTGCGTTTCGCTATCCGTGAAGGTGGCCGTACCGTAGGTGCTGGTGTTGTAGCTAGCGTAATCGCCTAATCGATTCGTTATATACAAACATGAAAAGGGGTGGCTTCGGCCACCCCTTTTATTTTTGGGGCTATTTATGGCCTGTGAGATACTGGGCAAAACCATTGATAGAGGTAGTTTCCGTGAGCAACCCCGCCATTTTTCTGGATCGTGACGGTGTCATCAATGAAGACACTGGCTATGTCAGTCAGGTCGATGATTTCCATTTTCTGCCCGGAGTCATAGACGCCCTGAAGCTCCTCAAAAAGAAAGGCTATCTGCTGGTCGTCGTCACCAACCAGTCCGGCATCGCCCGCGGCTACTTCAGTGAAGATGACTTCATGAATTTGACTGAATGGATGGATTGGTCACTGGCTGATCGGAATGTGGATCTCGATGGCATCTACTTCTGCCCCCATCATCCGGATCACGGCGCCCCTTGTGATTGCCGCAAACCGGAACCAGGCATGCTGCTGTTGGCACAACAGGAACTGGGGATCGACATGAGTCGTTCCTATATGGTGGGTGACAAGCCTTCCGATCTAAAAGCTGCCGTCAATGCTGGTGTTGGTCACAAGATCATGGTCAGAACCGGTAAGCCGGTGACCGAAACGGGTAGTGCGCTGGCCGATGCTCTCTATGACAATCTGCACGATTTTGCTGTTGCGGTGCCTGCAGTGAGCTGATTTCGCCGGTTTAATATGCCAATTGGTGGCTTTGTGAGCGAACAAACAGCGAAAGCCATCTTTTTGCAATTATTTGCTTGCCAGAAAGAATTCACTCC
>NZ_CAWLMI010000117.1:0-3289 GCF_963862045.1 Aeromonas sp. 159
GGACTGTTAATCCGTATGTCACAGGTTCAAGTCCTGTCGAGGGAGCCAAATTCTAAAGCCCAGCCTTTTTGCTGGGCTTTTTCGTATCTGCCTCAGAAGAGCCTAGAGAAGCCTAGATTACTCATCCCCACACTGGGGGCTGTCACGTCCACAAACAGGTCAATACCACGCCACAACCGAGCATGCTCACGGAGTGCTTGCTGATAGGCCCAAGTAGCGATGGCAGTAGAACGCTCGGCATCGACGCTGACCAGAGGGGCCAGCTCGTCCGTGAGGTACGCCCCATGGGTCAGGATATTCTGCTCGTACCAAGCATCCCTGTGCTCGGGAGCGGCAAGAAAATCCCGTTTGCTCCGATTACAGTTGGCGTGTGCCAGTACGAAGTTGTGACCCAAATCGATTGGATAACGACGCCAGGGGATGAAATGGTCTACCTCACCACTCCCGTGTATCGCCTTGTTACAGTAAAAACAGGTTCCCCCCTGCAAGTCCCTAAATACCTCTCCTACTCGCCCCAGCGCCTGACGGCTTGAACCAAATAGAAAATTCTCCAACCCCACACTGGGGCCAATCAGTGGCTGATTACCCTTGATGTCGCAGATAAGCTGTAACCAATGCTGTCGGGAGAGGGAGACCACCAGATCGTAAAAGCGGTGGAGACAGTAGAGAATGCCGGGGTTAAGGCAGATATGATCCGCGCCCCTTTGGTGCGGATAGAGGTGGCACTCCTCTCGCCCACCCAGGATCTGCAGACGCCACAAGGGTCCCTCAACAAGGATGCGCCGAACTCGGGCAAGAAGAGGCCGCCAGGCGTCGTGACGACGCAGTGCAGTTACCGAGCGGACACCCTCTTCACGCAGCCGGGACAACTCCGTCAGCATGATGGCCTGACGACCGCTGCTCTGTTTGAGCAAGGTGGCCGTTTCTCCCGTCGCCGAGTAGGGCAGACTGTGCTGCCAATAGAGCTCCACAAACTTGGTGGCCAGTTCGTCCAGCGTAATGGTGCGCGCCGCAGTCAGATCATGGGTCTCGCTGCTGCGCTCAATCGCGATATCAGCAATCCCGTGGAGCAAGCCGCACTTGTAAGTGGCAACAAAATCGCCTTCGGTAAAGATGCGTTGCAAATAAGCAATAAAGGCGAGTTGCTGCTCAGGAGAGGCGTGCATGCTCGCCCCCAAGGATCAGACTCTGCCAACTCAACCCGGTACGCGCCAAGGCATCCCCCTGTGGTTCTGACACATGGAGCAGTGTCATCCCCTCCGCCAATGCAAGCCGCTCCACTTCATCGACAGCTACCGGATACATGGCTCGCTCCCGCATCTCCAGCTCCGACACAGTCAGGCGAAGACTCAGTACCAGATAGCCGTCTGGTGAGAGCAGCTCATGAAGACGTGCCAGAGCCAAGGGTCGAGACTCCGGGGATAGATGCATCCAGACAGCACTGAGCAAAATCAGATCAAAAGTACCGGTCACGCGAGAGAGAGCAGGCATAGCGTCATTGACCCACGCCACCGCTGCCTCACGGGTATGACATTGCCCCTGTAGAGCAAGTGCCTGACAGGGCTCGGCAGCGACCACAGTGTTGCCCTGATGGAGCCCGGCTAAAAACGCGGCATCCCGACCACTGCCAGCCCCCACATCAAGCCCCCTGTGCGGTGCAGCCAAAAGCCAAGGTTCCAGCAGAGTGAGCCAGTCGCCGTGAACTGCGCGAGCAGATACCTGCTGGTAACGGGTCGCCAATTCGGTGGCGTGGCGCTGGTAGTAATCGAGGGACACAATGCGTTCCGATCGGAGAAGGAAGGGAAATAGTCTCACAAGATCAGTGGGTTGACCATGACAAGGACGACACTTTCCAAACATGAGCCATTAAGGATGCAGGGACATTTACCAAAACGGGATACCAGCCAAAAGAACTGAGACCAGAGGGCTCTGAATGATGCCATCATTCAACATTTCGGGTAATATTCGGCCAACTCACTGATCTTTTGGCACTTATTATCGCCATGAGAGGTCAACGCCAGATGGAGATGGCTATTAATGAACTCGACTGATGTCGTGGCCCTGTTTGGGGATGACAAGATTCTTTCCTTTGACCTTGAACTGACCCGGGATGAAAAGCTCCGTCATCTGGGTGCACTCCTGGCTGATCGTGAGCTCAATCTCAAGGGCCCGCAGGATCTCTCCCTCAAGGAGTTAAATGCGCTGACACAAGAGGCTGATGTGGTCCTTGGCCACAATATTCTCGATTTTGATCTCCCCTGGTTGGCCAAACAGGCTGTACGCCCTCAGTTACTTCTCGAAAAGCCGGTAATAGATACCCTCTATCTATCTCCCCTTGCCTTTCCCAAAAACCCCTATCACCGCTTGGTCAAGGATTACAAACTGGTTCGGGATACCCTCAATGATCCGGTCGCGGATGCAAGGCTCGCATTGCAGATTTTCTCGGAACAGCTGATAGCACTACAAGCCTTACCCCTGTCCCAATTGCAGCTTTATCAATATCTGTTCGACCAGGGAGTCATGGCGCAATTTAACACTCAGGGTCTGTCACTGGTGTTTGCCAGACTGACAGGCCGCCCGCCAGTGCGGGTCTCGGAGCTCCCCACTCTCATCAAGAGCATTGCCCATGAGAAAGCGTGCCCCAATCAGCTCAACCGGGTGATTGGTGATGCCCTGCGTCAACCCATGCTGTTGTTACCATTGGCTTATGCCTGCGCCTGGTTGCCCGTGTCCGGCGGGAACTCCGTGTTGCCCCCCTGGATTTGGCGCCGCTTCCCCCAGACCGCAGAAATCATTCACACAATTCGTGAACGTCACTGCGGTCATGCTGACTGCAGCTATTGTCAGGAGAACCACGACGCACGCCGCCATCTGCAGCGAATCTTCGAGCTCGACAACTTTCGCAACCTGCCTGATGGGACAGCATTGCAGAAGACCTTGATCGAGGAAGCCATGGCTGGCGTCGCACTGCTCGGCATACTCCCAACCAGCGGCGGTAAGTCGCTCTGCTACCAGCTCCCGGCACTGGTGCGTAACCAGCGAAACGGTGCTCTCACGGTCGTGATATCCCCCCTGCAGGCACTGATGAAAGATCAAGTGGACAACCTTAAACACAAAGCCGGTATTGAAGGGGTTGCCGCTATCTCGGGGCTGCTGACGCTACCAGAGCGAGGCGCGATTCTTGAACAGATCCGCATGGGGGATATCGCCTTGCTCTATATCTCCCCCGAGCAGTTGCGCAACCGCACAGTCAAACAAGCAATACGACAACGTCAAATCGGTGGCTGGG
>NZ_CAWLMI010000118.1:0-2404 GCF_963862045.1 Aeromonas sp. 159
ATTTGACGAAGCGCACTGCCTGTCGAAATGGGGACATGATTTTCGCCCTGACTATCTCTACTGCGCCAAGGCCATCGCCACAATTGCCAAGGAACAGCAGGTCCCCATGCCTCCTGTCTTCTGCTATACCGCGACCGCCAAACCGGATGTGATTGAGGATATTTGCGCCCAGTTTCTCGATAAACAGCCCCGACCTCTTCTCAGACTGGAAGGCGGGGTTGAACGTACCAACCTCGAATATGCCGTCGTTGAGTGTCCCGGTCTCAATAAACAGGGCCATATCCTTAACCTGCTCGAGCAGTTCTTCGGTGAGGAAAAGCCCGGTTCCTGCGTTATCTACTGCGCAACCAAGCGCAGCGTGGACGAGCTGGCCGATTTCCTCGGTCAGCAACAATCCCTCCCTGTCTCACGCTTTTACGCCCGCATGGACAGTGCCCAGAAGAAAACCACCCTCGAACAATTTATCAATGGCGAGATCCGGGTCATCTGCGCGACCAATGCCTTCGGGATGGGGATCGATAAGGATGATGTGCGTTTGGTGATCCATGCCGATATCCCCGGCTCCCTCGAAAACTATCTACAGGAAGCGGGACGAGCTGGCCGCGATACAGCACAAGCCCACTGCGTATTGCTGTTTGATGAACAAGATATCGAGAAACAGTTTCAGCTCGAGGCCATGAGTGAAGTCAGCCTGCGCGATATCAAACAGATCCTGCGCGGAATAAGGCTCAGGGCCAGCAAAGGAGGCAAGCAGGATAACAACTCGCCACTGGTCGCCACCAGTGCAGAGCTCATCAACCAGCCAGAGGTGGAAACCAGCTTCGCTGCCGATGACAGCAATGCGGATACCAAGGTCAAGACAGCTATTGCCTGGCTCGAACGAGCGGGCTATCTGGAACGTAGCGACAACATCACTCAGGTTTTTCAGGGGCGCCCTCTGTTTGCTTCCACAGAAGAGGCAATGAAAAGGGTAGACAGTCTGAAACTGGCTCCCAAGGCCAAAGCCATCTGGCAAGCTGTTATCCAGGCGCTGATGAGTGCTGCCGATGATGATGGCCTCAGTGCCGATGCCATTGCCGAAGAGGCAGGCCAATACATGGCAGACAAAGGAAGTGGTGTTCAGGCCAGTGAAGTGATGCGGGTACTCACCCAGATGGCGGATGTCGGTCTTCTCTCTCAGGGGATGTTACTGACTACCTGGCTTCGCCCCAAAGGAAGAGACAATGCCAGGGTGCTCTGCGGACAAGTACACAGTATTGAAAAGGCGATGCTGGACACCTTGCGTGAACAAGAGCCCGAACCTGATACAGGGCAAGGGCTGACCTTTAACATTCGACTGGTCAATCAGGCCATCAAAGATCTGGGGCATGAACGGTGTAATCCTGGCTTGCTGCGCAATTTGCTGACCAGCTGGGCCCAGGATGGTCGCTCGGGGGGTGAGAAAGGCTCCATTGATGTCAAATATCTCTCTCGGGATCTTTACCAACTCACCTTCAACCGAACCTGGTCCCAGATTGAGCAGACAATTGATCAACGCCATCGCGTCACTGGCGCCACCCTCGATTTTCTCTACACCCTGTTGGCAAGCAGCGAAGAGAGTGTCCAGCGCCAGGTGATGCTGTCATTTGCCCTGGAGCAACTGGTCAAATACCTGCGAGAAGACATGGATGTGGCTCAGCTCATGAACAAGCGGGAGGCAAGCAGCCAGCAGGAGTGGTTGCTCAAAGGGGCAGAGCGGGCACTGCTCTACCTGCATGAGCAACACGCCATCGTGCTGCAAAATGGCCTTGCCGTGTTCCGAAGCGCTATGACCCTCACGCTGACCGCTGAGCGGCAGCAACAATACAACAAGGCAGACTATCAGCCGCTTGAGCATCACTATCGCCAGAAGGTGATTCAGATCCATGTGATGAATGAATACGCCCGCATCAGCCTGGAACACTTCAAGAAAGCCAAAAAGCTGGTGACAGACTACTTCTCCATGGAAGCTGACAAGTTCCTCGGTCACTACTTCAAAGGGCGCAACAAAATCCTGGAGCTGGCGACCAGCGAACACTCCTGGAAGCGCATCGTCGAAGATCTTCACAACCGTTCCCAGGAACAGATCGTCCAAGCACCGCCCGAGCAAAACTTGCTGGTACTGGCAGGGCCGGGGTCAGGCAAGAGCAAGGTGATTATTCACCGCTGCGCCTATCTGATGCGGGTCAAGCAGATCTCCCCATCGCGGATCATGTTGCTCTGTTACAACCATAATGCGGCGATGTCCCTGCGCCGACGCCTGACCGAGTTGCTGGGGCGTGACGGAGCACGGGTCTCGGTATTCACCTTTCACGGTCTCGCCATGAGTCTGACGGGCAATGCGGTGCAAAATCGGACATCAGACGATATCGACTTTACCACCATC
>NZ_CAWLMI010000119.1:0-1055 GCF_963862045.1 Aeromonas sp. 159
ACCATCGGCCACGTTGACCACGGTAAAACCACCCTGACCGCAGCTATCACCAACGTGCTGGCCAAGCACTTCGGTGGTAAAGCTTTCGCCTTCGACCAGATCGACAAGGCACCGGAAGAGCGTGAGCGTGGTATCACCATCAACACCTCCCACGTAGAATACGACACCGCTACCCGTCACTACGCCCACGTAGATTGCCCGGGTCACGCCGACTACGTTAAAAACATGATCACCGGTGCTGCCCAGATGGACGGCGCGATCCTGGTAGTAGCAGCGACTGACGGCCCGATGCCGCAGACTCGTGAGCACATCCTGCTGGGTCGTCAGGTTGGTATCCCGTACATGATCGTGTTCATGAACAAGTGTGACATGGTTGATGACGAAGAGCTGCTCGAACTGGTTGAGATGGAAGTTCGTGAACTGCTGACCGAGTACGACTTCCCGGGCGATGACCTGCCGGTAGTTCGCGGTTCCGCGCTGAAAGCGCTGGAAGGCGACGCTCAGTGGGAAGAGAAGATCATCGAGCTGGCTGGCCACCTGGATACCTATATCCCAGAGCCGGAGCGCGCGATTGACCAGCCGTTCCTGATGCCTATCGAAGACGTATTCTCTATCGCTGGCCGTGGTACCGTAGTTACCGGTCGTGTAGAGCGCGGTATCGTTAAAGTAGGTGAGACCGTAGAAATCGTTGGTATCAAAGATACCGTTTCTACCACCTGTACCGGTGTTGAAATGTTCCGTAAGCTGCTGGACGAAGGTCGTGCAGGCGAGAACATCGGCGCGCTGCTGCGTGGTGTTAAGCGTGAAGACGTAGAGCGTGGTCAGGTACTGGCCAAGCCGGGTTCTATCAAGCCGCACACCAAGTTCGAATCTGAAGTGTACGTACTGTCCAAAGAAGAAGGTGGTCGTCATACCCCGTTCTTCAAAGGCTACCGTCCGCAGTTCTACTTCCGTACTACCGACGTGACCGGTACCATCGAACTGCCGGAAGGCGTAGAGATGGTAATGCCGGGCGACAACATCAAAATGGTTGTTACCCTGATTGCTCCGATCGC
>NZ_CAWLMI010000120.1:0-953 GCF_963862045.1 Aeromonas sp. 159
CGCTTCGCTAATCGAACCTACGTGGCTGGCGATCATATTTTCCGGTACCGCTTTATCCCCTTTCCCTCTGGGAGAGGGTCAGGGTGAGGGGAGCGGGTTGGCACAATATGCTGCACTTGGTCACCCCTCTTGCGCCGCCCGATTATTCCCTCCCCCAAATGACTGAATCGTGAGTTAAATCCGGTAAATGGGGCGCGCTTGAGCCACACTTATGGCCACCCTGATTCAGCCTGCGCCGTGAGTGGCCGATAACCGGGGAAACGGTGGTGCGGTGGGGTTCTGGCTGACAGTTCTGTTGCAATATGCCAAGGTAGCGCCTCACGACAACAGCGCGATTCCCCGTGGTGGCACGGGGCGGAAGAACAAGGATAACTGCTATGGTGCAGGACAGTGACACGATCAGGATCTCGGATGTCAGCGAGGCCGTGGTGCATGGCATTCTGGAGGTGACCAGCGATGGCATCTGGGATTGGCATGCCAATACCGGTTTTGTCTATCGCAACACGGGCTGGTACCGGATGCTGGGTTACGAGCCTCACTCCCTCGGCAATACCGTCTTCACCTGGGAGAACGTGATCCACCCCGACGATCTGGCGGCGGTGATGGCGAAGTTCGATCTCTGTCTGAGCGGTAGCGCCCATGAGTATCGTGCCGAGTACCGTTGTCGCTGCCGCGATGGCAGTTACCTCTGGATTGAGGATTGCGGCCGCATCATTGAGCGCAATCCCGACGGGTCTGTGGCGCGGATGATCGGCGCCCATCGCGATATCCACGCCAGCAAGCTGTTGCTGGAGCAGCTGGAGCGGCGCAATCACTCGCTGGAGCAGCAGGTTGCCGAGCGTACCGCCGAGCTGGTGCGACTCAACGAGGCGCTGCAACAGAAAGCCGAGGAGAACCGTCTGCTGGCAGAGACCGATGCCCTGACCGGCGCCGCCAGCCGCTATCGGCTGGAG
>NZ_CAWLMI010000121.1:0-1165 GCF_963862045.1 Aeromonas sp. 159
GCCGCCCGACTCGGTCATCCCCTGCCAGTTCTTGAAAGAGTCGGAGATCAGGGCATAGGTGGGAATGGTGGTAATGGTCTTGTCCCAGTTCGACACCTTGACCGTAGTAAGGCCGATGTCGGTCACCTCACCATCGGCGCCGTACTTGTCCATCTGCAGCCAGTCACCGACGCTCAGCATCCGGTTGGCGGAGAGCTGGATCCCCGCCACCAGCCCGAGGATAGGGTCCTTGAACACCAGCATCAGCACTGCGGTCATGGCACCCAGACCGCTGAACAGGAACAGCGGCGACTTGCCGAGCAGCAGGGCGATCATCAGGATGCCCACCAGAATGCTGCCTACCAGCTTGGCCCCCTGGAAGATGCCGCGCAGGGGCAAATCCCGACCAAGGCGGGTGTAACGGCTCACCGACAACAGACAGTCGAGCAGGGCGAAGAAGGCCAACAGCAGGAACAGCAAAATCCAGAGCTGGGCCACCATCTCGATAAGCTTGAGGCTATCCGATTGGCGGGGCAGCCAGATCTCCGCCTGACCGAGCAGCACGGCCCCCTGCAACACGAAAGCGAGCCGGTTGAAGAGGCGCTGTTGCAGCTGGGGCGGCAGCCACACCTGCTTGGCCTTGCCGAGGATCCCCACCAGCCGGACCAGCAACACCCGGTGCAGCGCCATGTGCAGCAGCAACGAGGTGATGACGATAAAACCCAGCGCGATCACCAGCGCCATCAGGTTGGTCACTTCCACCCCAAGGCCAGACAACCAGTTAAAAAACGCCTCTTTCATTGCTCTCTCCCGAACCGGGCAGCCCGCTGGCTGCAAAAACAGTGGTGGTCAGGGTACCGCTCCCCTCCCCCATGTCAAATCGGCGTACGCCAGAAATGACAACGCCCGGCACAGGCCGGGCGTTGTTTCAAAGCGAGGCTGACTTAGCAGACCAGGCTCAGGGCATCGCGGGCGATGACCAGCTCTTCGTTGGTCGGGATCACCATGGCGCAACGGCTGTCGGCGGTGGTGATGCGACCTTCGCCACCCAGTACTGCGGCGTTGTTGGCCTCTTTGTCCACCTTGAAGCCGAACAGGGCGAGACGGTTCAGCACCATCTCGCGCACCATGGCGGCGTTCTCACCGATACCGCCGGTAAAGACCACGGCGTCCAGACGACCGTCCA
>NZ_CAWLMI010000122.1:0-590 GCF_963862045.1 Aeromonas sp. 159
CGGCCTAACCAAGTGTCCGGATCTAGTTGACCACTACACCCTTCACTGCTTCTCAAGATGAGGCAGAAAACCCTGCGCATCCCAAATGGCCTGATCGGTGTAGAGGGAGTTGATAAAACTCGGATACGTTGCACCCGTGGACGTGGCAGCACCTGCTACGTAGCCTTGCTATCAACCTGTGAGCCATGATCGCTCACAAGCCTGTTGCGCCGAGGCCATTCAGTGATAGGACGAGACTCGTTCCCATAGTGTTGATTTGAAGAGAATGACGCGATTTGGCATCGGGTGGTATTTGATTGGCTAGTGAAGGCGTGGATCTGAGATGGGAGAAGAGTATTCATAACCCAAGTGGCATGACAGACTATTTTCGAGAGCGAGCGTTTCTATCCCGTTGTACAACGCATAAAGACCAACTTTGCGACAGGTTCTTTTTGTTCCTTCTCCGGGTTAGAACTGGATTATTTGCAGCTCAGTGGCTCACCGCTTCGAATCGGCCGTTGGCAGCCATGAATAACCCCGAACGACTCCCGTGTGGATTTTTCCCCTCGTCGGTATAAGAGTTCCGTATAGCAAAAAGCCCTGATGTTTCC
>NZ_CAWLMI010000123.1:0-617 GCF_963862045.1 Aeromonas sp. 159
CAAATCCCACCTCCTCCGCCATTCATACCGAGCCCATGCAACCATGTTGCGTGGGCTTTTTATTTGTCTGCGATTTGCCACTCCTTATAGCTCTCAACACATTAGCCTTCTTTAGCGCCCCCATTCATTTTCCCACCTGCAGTCTCAATAGCCACCACAAGATCCCCTACCAACATCGAACCTCTGCGTTCCTGCGGGTATCCCTTCCCAATTCCTTATTACCCCAAACAACAACGACCAACGCGGCGACCACAGCTTCAACATGTTGGCACCGCCAATAACCCCTCTTCGGAATAACGTCAGGGCCGGTTAACACAGTCTTAGAAAAGCAGGGACTATGGAGCCGCGGCTTAAAAAGAGGGAGCAGCTAACTCAGGAAGTAGAGATCCCAAGCAAGAGATCATGACGTATAGGCGATCATGGGATTCACGGGTTATGGCGATGCTGCCATACAGAGCAATGGCTTTACATGAAGAAAGAGTAAAAGCGTAACATCAGGCTATTTGTTGAACAGAAAGACAACAGCGAGTAACAATAAAAACAGAAGAAAGGAATAAGTCAGGTCAAATATCAGACAATTCAATAAATTGCAGGTAATAAAAAACCCCGCTCGATGA
>NZ_CAWLMI010000124.1:0-1008 GCF_963862045.1 Aeromonas sp. 159
GTTTGATCCGAATGAAATCTGTGTACAAGCAAGCTGTCGTTGCGCTGGCCGTATTGGTTGCTCTGAATGCGCAAGCTGCGGCTCCTGTCAGCGATCTGGGCGGTGACTCGGGTGGTGGCGTTGTCCTTAGTGGCAACAACGGTGCCATCGTGCCCACCGGTAGCCTGGAGGATCGGGTTGCCCTGCTGGAGCGCACCCTCAATGCCCGTCTGCGACTGCAAGCTGAATTGCAGCAACAGGTCGACTCCCTGCAAGGGGAGGTCTCCGAGCTGCGTGGTCAGCTGGAGCAGCAGACCTACCAGATGGAACAGTCGCAAGAGCGCCAGCGCCAGCTCTACCAAGAGCTCGACAAGGTTGCCAGCAGCCAGCAAGCTGCTCCAGCCGCCCCGGCCCCCGCTGCTGCCACACCGGCTGCTACCGCCAATTACTCAACCAATCAGGATGAGAACCAGGCCTACGACGCAGCGGTCAACATGGTGCTCAAAGAGAAGAACTACGACAAAGCCATTCCGGCTTTCCAAGGCTTTATCAAGCAGTACCCCAATTCGGGCTATGTTCCCAATGCACACTACTGGCTCGGCCAGTTGCTGTTCAACAAGGGTGACAGAGCCGGTGCCTCGGCCCAGTTTTCGACCGTGGCCAACAAATACAGCAAATCCCCCAAGCGAGCCGATGCGCTGCTGAAGCTGGGTATGCTGGCGCAGCTAGATGGCAAGAAGGCGGAAGCCAAATCCTTCTATGAGCAGGTGATCAAGGGCTATCCCAACACCTCGCCGGCCCAGTTGGCCAAACAGAGTCTGGCCAAGCTGTAACATTGCTGTATGTCACTGTTTTCGTAACGCTACTGTAAAAACAGCCTGCATTTGTACGCACAGTGAGCAAACGGATTTAAATTACGAATTTTCTGTTGCACCGGAAATTTAAATCCGTAATATAGGCCGCCGTCAGAGCCGAAGCAGTAATGCAGTCGGAACTGGTCGTGGTGAGGGTCGTTAGCTCAGTCGGTAG
>NZ_CAWLMI010000125.1:0-760 GCF_963862045.1 Aeromonas sp. 159
TCTCCGGTGGTCAGCAGCAGCGTCTGGTGATTGCCCGTGCCATCGCCATCGAGCCGGAAGTGTTGCTGCTCGATGAACCGACCTCGGCGCTCGACCCCATCTCCACCCTCACCATCGAGGAGCTGATCAACGAGCTCAAGAGCCAGTTCACCGTGGTGATCGTGACCCACAACATGCAACAGGCTGCGCGCGTGTCGGATCAGACCGCCTTCATGTATATGGGCGAGCTTATCGAGTACTCGGATACCAACACCATTTTCACCACCCCGGCCAAGAAAAAGACCGAAGATTACATTACCGGTCGTTACGGCTAAGGAGAGGAGAGGATGAATCTCAGCAAACAGATTGGCAGTCGGTTCAACGGCTAAGGCATAATCGGAGCAATCAAGGATTATTTGTATGGACAATATGAACCTCAATAAACACATCTCCGGTCAGTTCAATGCCGAGCTAGAGAGCGTGCGCAACCAGGTGCTGGTGATGGGCGGTCTGGTGGAGCAGCAGCTCACCGACGCCATTGCGGCGATCCACGATCAGGATCTCGATGCGGCCCGCAAAATCGTGGCCAACGACCACAAGGTCAACGCCATGGAAGTGGCGATCGACGAGGAGTGCACCCGCATCATCGCCAAGCGTCAGCCGACAGCCTCAGACCTGCGACTGGTGATGGCCATTATCAAGACCATCACCGACCTGGAGCGCATTGGCGACGTGGCCGACAAGATCGCCCGCATGCTGACCGACAACGCCAACAAGCCGC